>DAIMNI010000015.1:0-11915 GCA_036720245.1 Tissierellia bacterium
ATTGTTCGGGAAAATTATTTTCCGAAATTTAAGGAAAAGTACTTGCCGTTTACACTATTATAGGTTCAGCAGCTGCAGGAGTTTTAATGATATTCTTAGTAGGATTTTCAATACCATTTTTAGCAAACACAGTGTCCGACTGGATTGTAATTTTTGGCGGCAATGATTTCTCGTTATGGGCAATAATAGCTGGTAGTATTGCTAAACTATTTGGAATATAAGGTACTCGGAACAAAAAAAGAACCCTAAAGGAGAAATGCATATCTGAACTAATCGAGGCGAAGACAAGTATTTAACTTGCCTTCGCCTTTGTTTATATGTATTCCATGTATCTTTGGTAGTGTAAAATAATTTGTGCTTTTAGGAAATTAAATTCTCTTTTCTGGCAAGAATAACAATATAATGAAAACCAGAAAGGAGAATTTTTTATGTCAATGTTACCGAAAGAAGTTTTAAGAGAAATGATAGTGGATGGAAACTTAAAAATAGACCGTTAGAATCCATTTATCCTTATGCTATTAAAAGTTGGGATATGAATTGGGATGTATTATCTCCATTTTTCAAATATTCTATTGAAATTAGAAAGGTAATGTATACTACAAATATAATTGAGGGCGTCCATATGCAATTTAGGAAGGTTACAAAGGCTAAGTCAGTTTTTCCTACTAACCTATCCTTGGAAAAAATGCTATATCTAGCAAGTCAAAATGTTATGAAAAAATGGACTCAAAGATATAGAAATTGGGATTCTATCCTAAATCAATTGTTAATATTTTTTAGGGGGAGGGTAGAGCAGTATCTATAAAATAAGAATAGGATGCTTAAAATTTGCAATAAACCACCTAACCAAAAAAGTGGGCATATTCCCCCATAATAAGGATTATTGCCAAAATTATAAGGTTTTATGTATATTTTCTTATAATTTTGGCAAACTAAAAGTAAAGTAGTAAAACTTAGATTTAATTAAATCTAAGCTGAACCTAAGTTTTCTTGTCAGATTTAAATAATTAAACTCATTATTATATTATTCCCAATAATTAACTTTAACACCTATTCCTTTTTCTTTAGCTAATTCATAAGCATGAGCTACAATAGCAATGTCTTCTATTCCCATACCTACAGCATTGAAATAAATGATTTGATCATCATTCTCTCTTCCTGTTTTCTTTCCATTGATTATCTCACCTAATTCAGCATCAATATCTTCATCTTTTATCAAACCATCTTTATACATTAATGCAACCGTACTTATCATTCTATTTTTAATGCCTTCCCAAGTATCACAAACTATAAGGTCAGCATTTAAAACACAATCATTAGAGACCTCATAATCAGCCATATTCATTAGTAAAGTTCCCTTCTTTAACCAATCATACTCTATAAATGGTTCATTAGCCAAAGTAACAGTTACTATAATATCACTTATTCCTACAGCCTTTTTTACATTCTCTGTAGGAATCACTTCAACCCCATGTTTCTCTATCATTTCTTCAGCAAATTTTTTAGAACGCTCTAAATATAAATCATAGACATAAATTTTTTTTAATGTGGGACATTCAACTAAAGCCGCTTCTAGTTGTGTTCTTCCTTGGACACCTGCTCCACAAATAAGCATTGTTTCTGCACCTTTCTTCGCAAGATGTTTTATGGCAATTCCACCTACTGCACCTGTTCTTTTAGCACTTACGGTTGTACCATCGGCTATAGCTATAGGCAACTTAGTATCTGCATCATTAAGTACAACTATTACGCTTGCACGTGGAAGTCCAATCTTATAGTTTTGAGGTCCACTTCCAATCCACTTAATACCAAACACATTAAAATCTCCTCCAAGATATCCTGGCATTGCATTAATCCTACCATTAACGTTCTCATCTTCAGGGCTATCCCCTAATCTGGTTACAAGCTTTCCAGTATTAACTGCATCACCTTTATCTAATAAGGATAAACATTTTTCAATTTGTACAATTACTTTGCTCATATCATTGGCTACTAAATCATTTACAACTCTATCATTCATAAATAAGATATCGTATTTCATATTATTCCCCTTTCTTTCACAGTATAGGTATAATAGACGTTTGCGAAATGCTATAACTCGCATAAATACAAGGTTCTTTTTCCATAAAATAATATAACTTCTTCTAATCTTCCCTTTTAATCATTTTCATGATTTAGCAGTTTAATATATAAGAATTTGGGCTTTAGCTATAATACACCTTTAATATCCTGTTATTTTCTAATAGTATTTATGAAAGATTGGAATATTAGCCTATTGCCCGAATTCTAGTATAATTATTATATTTTTACGATACTAAGTTCTATCTTTGTTCCATTGTTGGATTCTTAATCCAAAAACCTGCAAATTTTAAGAATAGGATTAGAGCTATTGCCAATCCTGTAAATAATAGACCTACATTCATGACTCCCATTGACAATATCAGTAATGGATACGCAGATGTAAGTAGTCCTCCACCTATATATGGACTCATAAATGTTGAACTAAGAGCATACATAGTTCCAGCATCTGATTCAAGTTTTGGATCACAAGTACGCATTAATAAATAGGCAATTGCAGCAACACCAGTAGCTGCCCCATATCTCATTATTCCATGCTCAAACCAATCTTCTGGGAATATTCTAGGTGATAACCATAAAAATATCACTAAAGTAGAAGCTAGGACAATTACAGTACCTATCAATAATTCTTTCCAATATGCTAAAACAACTGGTATTGATATTGATGCAACTGCAGATGTTATAAGAATTTCAAGTGCAAGTCCTTGAATTCTCAGAAGAACGTTTCTATCTACTAAATCTTTAATAGAAGTTCTTTGAATTACTTTATTTAACATCCAACCACCTATCATAGCAAATGGGAATAGAGGTAGTGGGAATGAAAGATAGGTCTTGCTCATCCATACAATAACCCAACCTATTAATATAGCTATACCTATTAATCCAGCATGAAAAGCAAACGTTTCCACTACATCACTACTTATAGTTGTTGAAGATCCAACAGGGCGTTCTTTAGGGTAGTATTCTTTTTCTGCATTTCCCTCAGCTTTAGTAGTAAGATATTTTGTATATCTTTTTCTTACACCAATATTAATTAGTGCCATACCACCAAATATTCCAGCCATTAACCCTATAGTAGCAGTAGTACTGGCTACATCCCCACCATCTGCCCAGTTTAAGTCTTTAAACACTTGTGCCATACCGCCTGCTGTACCATGACCACCTAGGAAACCCATTTCAAAAGTACTACCAAAGAGTGGATTTGTCCCAAATAAAGGTTCAAAAATTAAACCTGTTGCCAAACATATTAAACCTAATTGGAAAAAGTCATGTATATAAAACTGAAGTACACCTGGAACTAAAGTTTTAGCTTGGCTTTTAAGGCTTTTGTCACTTTTTGGAACCCCTAGAAGCATAATCGCGAAAACGATTACAATCATATTACCAGGAAGTCCAGCAATAGATGACATAATATCAGCTGGTATAATTTTTAATACGTGTGGGCCTAAGATCAGTCCTATAAATCCTGCTAATAATGAGGCTGGTATAAATGCCTTTTTAAGTCTTTCAGACTTCAATCTAATAAGTGTTGCTACAAAAATAAGTACTGATATTATTGATAGATACAACATTAGATTTTGCGTTGTACTACCAGCAATATTTTCAATGGGTAACATATTACCCCTCCTCGATTATATTTTTAGAATTTTACAAATCCTCTATCTATTATATCTTAAAAAAATTTGTTTTTCAAGCGTATTAATAATTATATTTTTTTTTACTGTTTTATTTATAATATTTTGTTTTTAAATTTTCCATGGAAAACCTAAAAGTAAATTTTATAACCGTGTAAATTCACTATTCATAAGTGAAATTTTTATCAAATTTAAGTTTTTTTATATTGTTCTATATAATCATATGATATAATATTGCAATAAACATTTTTTTAAAAACAATGTGTGAACTATATTTGTCAAGTGACTTTTAGATTAACATAAACAAATAATAGGTTATGCTTAAAATATGCACTCAATTACATAAATTCTATTGTGGTTAAAGTAAAAATAATGTAACATAAAAATATGTTTAATCTAATTTATTAAACCGATTCCTTAAGAAAGGAGGATTACTATGTATGAATTGCTTCATAAAATACAAAATGTTTCTAGTTCCTTCACTCAAACACAAAATTTAGTTGCTCAATATGTATTAGCCAATTATAGTAAGATACCTTTTATTACCATCACTAATATGGCTCTGGAAATTGGAGTTAGTGATACTACTATTATAAATTTTTGCTCGATGCTCGGATATGAGAGTTTTTCAAGTTTTAAAAAGGTTTTTATAGAATATGCTCAATCAGAATTAGCAATATATGATAATTTTGAGACTCGAATTGACAACCTTAACGAAGAAGAAACCATTTCACAAGTTTTAAACATAGAGAAATCAAATATAGAGATTACCTTGACTAGACCTATTAATAGAGATAATTTTATACCCTTTATAAATATGTTAGATAATGCATCTAATATATATGTTTGTGGAATGAGATCATCATCAATTTTAATGGATTTTCTAGTGCAAAATTTAAGAGTTCAAGGATATAATGTAACTCCATTTCAGCTTAATGGGTATTTTGTAGATCAACTATGCAAAATAAACGAAAAAGATCTTTTTATTAGTTTTGCATTTTCTAGGTACACTTTGGAATCAATAAAAGCACTAGAATTCGTTTCTAATAAGAATGTACCCTGTGCTTCTTTTACAGATACAGTACTAAGCCCCACATATAAATTATCCAATTTAACTTTTATTTGTGAAATAAATTCCTATACTTATCAAGCATCATATGTAGGGGTATTAGCATTATTAAATGCAATCTTAACAGAAACAGCATTACGGCATAAAAATCGAACTAGAAAACATATAGATGAGTTAGAAGTAGCCCTTGAATATTTTGATACATTTACGGATAATAAAAATAGCTAATACTAATAATAAAATGTTCTTTCTATCCCTTTGGGTGATAGAAAGAACATTTTATTTAATCATTTATAAATATATTTTTTCCATATCTTTCATAGTCCTTATTCCATATAACATAGGAAGTCTTGAAATCTTTGCAATTCTATTTACACTTTCAAGTAAAGCCATATAGTTTTCTCCTACCAAATTTCCTAATGTATTTATTACTTTATCTATTTGCGGTGTTTTAACATCTACTATTTGCGCTATAGATTTTATTATTAATAATCCATAAGGGATATCTTCTAGTACATATCTAGTTCTAAAATCAGGAGCATACAAATCTCCCTCTACCTTTTTAACAGGAACCTTTAGGCCTTGATAAGCTGAATTTGTGGAAAACATTTTAGCTAAGCTTGATTTGTCTTGAATTTGGTCTCCATATGATTGAAGTATCCATTCATCTATGGTTAATACTTCACTTGGATCAACAACTTCATTGTTGTTTTCATATAATTTATTAGTAGTATCTTGAATTTCATTAGACATAGTTTTTAATATTTTTGCAATATTTTCATCTACACTTTGATAAAATAAAGGTATATCGTTTTCCTCAAATTTAATATCTGAATTCTCTCCAAATATACCATACATAATACCTGGATGTATTATTTGGCCTACATTTCCTAAAGTTAATGTCAGCATACTCTTTACAATACTAAATTTAATGTCTAACAACTTTTCTATTTCATATAGCAATACACTGGAAATTGTAGCAGGTAGTGACCCTACTTGAATCTCAATTTTCCTACCTATTATATTAACTTTCTTTCCGAATTCTTCTATTCTGCAAGCCCAAGGTAAGGTTTGTAAACCTATAATATTGCATTTTGGTAGTATATTAGTAGCTTCAAATTCAAAACCACTTCTAGTAGGTATTGTAACTATCAAACTATTTTCAGTAATATATTTTGAAATATTTCTAAGTACATTTTCATGTGCAAATGCAGGAACTATAATAAAAATTATTGATGAATCTGGTATAACTTCACTTGCATCTGATGTTATGATATTTAATTCTGTGGTAATTTCACTTTTATCAGGTAATATTGCGTTAAGTTTATAATCGCCTGCTTCAATAAATCTATCAATTTCTTCTTGGATTGGGCTATATATATTTACATCATGCCCTTTACTTGAAATCATTGCTGCGCAAGCATGAGCCCCATTTCCACACCCACATATTGTAATACTTAACTTTGCCATTTGTATTCCCCCCTATAAATTTAAAGATTGACCATAATACTAAATACTATTTAAATAAAAACCAAATACAACTTTCAAATGTATTATATATTTCTATATCTTCAATATTGTATTATTTAGTACTAATTTTAGTATACAATATTGTAATATTAAGTCAATGTATTTTTTCAATTTTAAAAATTCTCCGTGATTTTATTTATTAATTACATGCTGGATTCAATGTTTATATTGTGTTATGATTAAATCATATTAAAATAATAAGGAGAAAAATATGGGCGGAAAAAATATAATGAAATTAATTGATGAACAATATGATAATATGACTAATTCATATAAAATAATTGCTAATTTTATTAAGGATAGTTATCAATATATTACATATGATACCTTGAGTGAATTATCTTCAAAAATAGATGTAAGCACAACTACAGTGATTAGGTTTGCAAGGTCATTAGGATTTGATGGCTATTCTGAACTTCAGGATGCTATTAGAAGATATTCAAAAGACAATGATCCATACAATATGAATTATAGATTAACTAGTAGTTATAACCCGAAAGAAACAGAATTAGAATTATTGAATAGCACCTTTAATAAAGATATAGAAAATATGGTTAATACTTTAAATAACTTATCCTATGAAGATTTAAAACAAACTATAGAGTTAATTGTTAAAGCAAGAAGTGTATATGTGGTAGGATATAATGATTCATTTATTTTATCTAGCTATATGGCTCTTAGGCTTGGGCAAATAAGGGAAAATGTAATTTTAATAAATCAATTAGGGGGAATGTATCCTTTTGAAATATCCAGTGCTAACAAAAGTGATATTCTTATTGCTTATCTATATCCACGGTATTCCACACATACAATTAATATAATCAACATACTTAAAGAAAAAGGATTAAAAATAATTATAATAACTTCCAATAATATTATGCCTATAAAAAACCTAGGGAATATAATTATACCTACATTTGTAACTGGTTTAAATGTTAAAGATTCAATAGTTGCCCCTATATTCCTTTCCAATTTTATAGCTAATTCTGTTGCTTATTCTGATTATGATAAGGCCTTAGAATATTTAAAAAATGCTGAGAAAATATTAAGTAAGGGATATTATTTAACTTCAAGATAATTATTTCATAGTCCTAGATTCTTTAGCAAAATTTCTTAATCCTTTATTCACTATTCTATGATCATTTGTAGCAAGCTCGGTGAGAAAAGCACCCTCTTCGTAGCGGTATCACTTCACGTTGTTTATTTACTGCTTTTAAATGTTTAATTTTTCTTTTCTTCTTGTTTTCTTCCGATAATTTAGATATAGTTAATCTAGTTTTTAGTTCCTTTTTGGAACCTATATAGATATCTCTGAGTTCTATTGTTTTGCCATCTGCTAATCAAGATCTGCTTCTTGAATATGTTCATTCAAAATATCTAGATACTTTCCATCACTTTCTGTTTCACTAAAAACATCACAACATAAAAAACTTCCAGGCAATAAATCATATTGCAGTTGTATTTTTACTGCAGATTTTGAACTTAAGCCCCAGCTCCTTTAAATGCATTATAAAACTTTTTTGGTAATTTGTAACTAGTAGAGCCATTTACAAGTATTCTGTTTTTTACTGGCCTTATCTAAAAGTTTTGTTGCGAAAACCTTGTTTATGCTCTTTATATTTTGCTTTAATTTTTTATACATATTTTATGTGTCCTTTCTAAATAGAATATCTACTAGAAATTATACCATAAAACAGAATTTGGAATCCTTAGCCTGATGGCTATGCGGTATACCTCGCTTTTTGTCGAAACTTGACTATAAGCTAAGGACATAGCAGGAAAGGTTATAAAAATCATAGAAAAGATTTCACCTAATAAAAACATAAACTTAGACAGATTTAATCATTATATAAGAAAAGCAGTCCATTTCTTTTCTTATATGGTATTGGGGATGCTTATGATGAATCTACTTAAGATGATGAAAATTAAAGGGGTAAAGAGGATTGCTTTAGCTTTGTTGATTTGTATTTTCTGTGCAATGATAGATGAATTCCATCAATTATTTGTCCCATAAAGGGGGTACAGGTGAAGGATGTGATTATTGATAGTACAGGAGTTATTGTTGGAATTGGGGTTTGCGAAATTTGTAGGAAAACGTCTTAATTTGTATGAAAGTAAATAGAGGAAATAGTAGATATATGTAGAATAAGTATAGTATGGGGGAAAAAATAGTGGAAAATAGGATAGAATGATGACGTTAAACTTAAGGACAGCTATGGATGCATGATCGCCCTTGACTTTTGTTTGACAAACTCTATATTTCGCAATGAATTAACTTACACAGGTATTAATTTTTTATATTATAATCGGAGCCATAATTTGATTTAAAGTTTAGATATTACCTGGGTTTAATAATATAAGATAAGTCATAGGAGGGGATTTTTTGAAAGATAATTATGCCGAAGATTTTTATGAGATTATTGAGGCATTAAGGCTGAATAAAAGCATATTACAGGATGTAAAAGAATTAATTGTTGATAAGCAAATAGCTGCAAAAGCACTAGAAGGTGGAAATAGAAAACAAAAATTTAAAGAAATTTTATTAGAATTAGTTAATGGGGAAATTAGCCTGGGGGCAAGTTATGTGCTAGTTGAGAAAAAATTAGGGGAAGAAATTTCTATCCACCAAGGAAATAAAAGAGTATTTTCAGATGGATGGGGTGAAAGGTTAATTAGAACCAATCTAAGCAAGTTTTATAATCAGGCAGTTTTGCTTGAAATAATTGAATCTGGAGAGAGGGTATGTTTTATACCTTATTCTAAATATGAAGATCCGGAATCTCCCTGCACAGCCATTGCAGGAAAAAAAATGATGCAAATATTTTATTACAGAGATTAGTAGAAAATTATGAAGAAGGTCATTTTACTAGGGAAATAAAAATACCTAATCATCCTCATTGTACACACGTTGTAATTCCTGTATCTAAACTTAAGTAAACTAGGTTCTATATTGGCTCCGATTATAATATTTTAAGGGATGCATTTGGAGGGGTTCAGTTTTTAACTTACTATATTATGGAGGTGTAGCTAATGATACAAAAAATTATAATTAAAGAAACCCCAGGTTGCTTTGATAGTATTGGCATAGAAATTGATGGTTTAAAAAAGGTTAATTACTTTTATGGATCAAATGGAAGTGGTAAAACAACTATTTCTAAAGTGATTGGTAATTGCGAGGGATATCGGACATGTAGATTATTATGGGAAAATAATAGAAAGCTTGAAACTATGGTTTATAACAGAGATTTTATTGATGAAAATTTTTACCAAAGCGAAGAAATAAAAGGGATTTTCACTCTGGGAAAAGATTCCCGTGAAATTCAAGAATTAATTTTAAAAAAGTATGAGGAAATAAATAAAATTGAAGAAAAGCTAGATAGACTTAAAAAAATCTCGAACAAAAAACAAACGAAAAAGAAGAACATGAAAATATATATGAGGAACAATGTTGGGAACTAAAATTAAAATATGATAAGGATTTTAAAGAAGCTTTCACTGGTGCAAGAGGCTCTAAATTACAATTTAAAAGTAGATGTTTACAGGAGGCAATAAATAATGCAGAATTGAAGACATATGGGGATTTAAAATTATCATATGATATAGTATTTGGAGATGAAAAGGAAGAAAAGATTAAAATTAATGAAATAAACCATGATGATTTGGATAAAATTTTATTAAATCCAATACTTAATATGAAGGTCATTGGGAGTGAAGATGTTAATATTTCTGAATTAATTCAAGTATTAAATAATAGCGATTGGGTACAACAGGGATATGAATATTATAAACGTACAGATGGAATTTGTCCATTTTGTCAAAGTAGGGTAGATGAAGGCTTAGAAGAAGAATTAGAAAAGTATTTTGATGAAACTTATAATTCTAAAATTAGGGAAATTAATGCAGTAAAAAAAGAATATGAATCACTTATGCATTCAATTATGAAACAAATCAATAATATAATTGATAGTAATAATGAATTCCTTAATACGGAATTTTTAGAGCTACAAAAATCTAAAATTGAATCAAAAAATGAAAGGAACATAAAACTGTTAGAGAATAAAATGAGACAACCTGTATTATGTGTTGAGCTTCAGCCTTTTTTAGAAGAAATACAAAGTATTAATGATGCTATTAGAACGGCAAATAAATCTATAGAGGATTTTAATACTAAAATAAAAAATATTAAAGAAGAAAGAGAAAAGTTAACTGCAGAAATATGGAGATTTATATCTGAAGAAAATAAAGTTAATTATAAAAATTATAATAAGAAATTAGAAGATATCAATAAAGCTATTAATGGGATTAACACAGGGATAGAATCTAAGAATAATAACAGGAGATCCCTTATAGAGGAAATTCAGGAACTTGAGGGAAAAATAACAAGTGTTTCCCATACAGTAAATGAAATAAATAAGATATTAACTTCCTTTGGCTTTTTGAATTTCAAGCTGATTGAGGCAGAGAAGCATGGAAATTATAAATTAGTACGTGAAAATGGTGAGGATGCTAAAGATACACTTAGTGAAGGAGAGAAGTCTTTTATAACATTTTTATATTTTTATCACTTACTTAAGGGAAGCAATGATAAGGAAAATATAATGGTGGATAGGGTTGTGGTATTTGACGATCCAATATCCAGTTTAGATAGCAGTATTTTATTTATTGTAAGTAATTTAATTAGGGGAATTATAGGCGAAGTTCAAAGGGGCGATGGAAATATAAAACAGGTATTCATACTTACACATAATGTTTACTTTCATAAGGAGGTATCTTTTGATACTAAAAGAGGAACTAATGATAGAATGAAAGATGAGACTTTTTGGATATTGAGAAAAGAGGGTATAAATACTAAAATAAAAAGTTACGATTTCAATCCAATTAAAACTTCATATGAACTTTTATGGGGGGAATTGAAAAACTACTCTGAATATAGAGTTATAACAGTCCAAAATACAATGAGAAGAATAATCGAGAATTATTTTAAAATTTTAGGTGGTTTAAGTGAGGATAATTTAATTGAAAGTTTTGAACCTGAGGAGCAAATTATTTGCCGTGCATTATTGTCGTGGCTTAACGATGGATCACACTTTATAGATGATGACTTGTATGTAGATACTAATTCAGAGATAGTAGAGCAATATTTTAAAGTTTTTAAGAAAATTTTTATAGTAACTGGAAATGAAGGCCACTATAATATGATGATGGGACTAGATTAGAAACAAGCTAAGAAGTATCTCTCCTAATAGAACAAGCCTATCCCCCATAAAAAATAAATTTACAAAAACTCTAAACTTTATAATCACCTTGCCGATATATATAATGAAACAAATCAAGAAGGGGATTATATATTAATCATGGTAATAGGCCAAAAGGCTTGTTATAAATAAATTGTGAGAAAGGAAGCTCACAAAAAACAAAATCAAGGAGGAATAATAATGAGAATTAACAACAATTTAATGGCTATGAATACTCATAGACAATTAGGAATCAACAACACAGCAACATCAAAATCATTAGAAAAATTGTCATCAGGTTTTAAAATTAACAGAGCTGGAGATGACGCAGCAGGATTAGCAATATCAGAAAAAATGAGAGGCCAAATC
>DAIMNI010000015.1:11956-39069 GCA_036720245.1 Tissierellia bacterium
ACATGCAATACTTCAAAGGATGAGAGAATTAGCAGTTCAATCAGCTAATGACACAAATGTTGAAGTAGATCGTGGAGCACTTCAATCTGAAGTAGACCAGTTGGCCCAAGAACTTACAAGGATTGCAGAAACAACAGAATTTAATACACAAAAATTATTAGACGGTAGTTTTAAAAACAAGGTATTTCATATTGGTGCAAATGAAGGACAAAATATCAAGTTAAACATAGACGCAATGGATGCAAAAGCATTAGAAGCAGGAAAAGAACTTATTGCTAATGGTAATGATTTAGAAACTGTTACAGGTGCAAAAACAGCTTCATTTGTAAAAACAGGAGAGACACTTGTTGCAGCAGATACAACAGCAGGAACAGCAGAAGTATTAGCAAAAACTAATGGATATTATGCACTAGGTACAACAGGAGCACTTACAGCAGAATTATTCCGTGCAGCAAATAGTGCATATACAGCTACAGCAGCTATAACATTTGGTATTGATATCTATTCTCAACCTAAAGCAGATGGTGCTATTACGGATATTAACAATGCTTTAGAAACAGTATCAGCTGAAAGATCAAAACTTGGTGCACATCAAAATAGATTAGAGCATACTATCAAGAATCTTGATACATCATCTGAAAACTTACAAGCAGCAGAATCAAGAATCAGAGACGTAGACATGGCAAAAGAAATGATGGAATTCACAAAACAAAATATACTACAACAAGCAGCAACAGCAATGTTAGCTCAAGCAAATGCCGCCCCTCAAACAGTATTACAATTATTAAGATAAGCAGCGAACCTATTTTAGTGGTTTTCTAAAATTGTGTGAATCGCTTACTCAGCGACTGAAAGGGAGTCGAGTTACATTAGTATGATATTAAAAGCCAAGGAATTTTTCCTTGGCTTTTAAACTTTTTCCTCAAATATCCGATAATATATTTGAAAACATATTATGAAAGGTTGATAAAATGGATAGGAACATATTTGAAAATAACTTAGAAATTTTAAAAATAATGGGATATGATGATTTAAAATTAGTAGAGCCTTTGGAAGTAGAAGATACAAAGGATGGCTTACATACTTATACTTATAGATATTTTAATGAGGATGATAAAAAAATATATATTCATAGCAAATACAATATCCAAAGGGAAGTAGGTATTGTTCTGGAAGATATTGATTTCAACAGAGATGCACTTTATATAGTTTATGGATTAGGGCTAGGATATCATATAAAAGAATTGAAAAAGAAAATTAGCAGTAGGAGTTTTATTTTTGTTATAGAAAAGAATTGGGACATTATATCTACTTATTTGAGACATGAGGATTTTTCAGAAATAGCTAACGGAAATATATTATTTTTCTTTGGGGATCAAGATGAAATATTAACGCGTTTTAATCATAGTATATTTGCATTTAATACTATGCCTCTTTTGGGAAATTTAACTTATGTTATCTTGCCTTCTTATTATAAAATTTACGGAAAATGGATTCATGATATGAATGAAAAAATTATGGATACTATTCAGCATGCGTTTTTTATGCTGGGAAATGATATGGAAGATACTATTATTGGAATAGAAAACAATTTTACAAATATGAAAAAACTTATAGAAAGCCCAAGTATAGAATGTGTGAAAGATAAATATAAAGACATTCCTGCCATTATAGTATCAGCAGGGCCTTCTTTGGATAAGAATATTTCAGAATTAAAAAAGGCAGAAGGAAAGGCCCTGATTATTGCTACAGATGCGGTTCTGACGACATTAAAAAATCATGGAATTGTACCAGATGCAGTTGTTAGTATTGAGAGAGGAATGCCAACATATGAGAAATTTTATAAAGATAAAGATATTGACAATAGAATAGTTTTTATTGGGCCACCTGTAGTCAGAAAAGAAGTATTGAATGCAATGAAAGATAATAAAAGGTTGCTTTGCTTAAAACAAGGGGAAAAGATAAATGAATGGATAAATAATGATATTCTTAAAGAAAAGAGATTGATTTCAATGGGAACTTCCTGTGCCCATGTTGCATTTGCTTTTTCTCAATATGTTGGTGCAAATCCTATTGTGTTTATAGGGCAAGATTTAGCTTACACAATAGATGGGGTTACTCACTCTAAAAATGTGGAAGTTAGAGATAAAATAAATACTAAAGAAAAGCCAGAAATTTGTTATGTAAAAGGAATAAATGGTGAAGACTTGCCTACAAATGAGGCATTTAAAAATTTTTTGACATGGTATGAACTTCAGATTGCAAAAGATACAAGTGGTCGGGAATATATAGATGCTACTGAAGGTGGAGCATTAATAAATGGAACTAAATTGATGGCTCTTAGAGAAATGATAGATAAATACTGTATTAAAGGGGTTTGTAGATTGAATATGATATTACCTAAAGATAAATTTGATAAGGGTAAGTATGATAGAGCCATAGAAGAAATAGAAAAATTATTTAAATCATTTGATGAAATCAGAAAAGAAGCAGGTCTTCAAATACTTAGATTAGCTAAATTGGAAAAGAAAACCATAAAAGAAAGGAAAAAACTGAACGATAATGATACCGAAAAGACATTGGATGTGTTAAATAAAGCATCTAAATTAGAAAAGCTTATCTTAAGTAATGACATGACTAGAACATTTTTTCAGGCTCCACTTATGATGGCAGCTGGTAAAGTGAGAATGTTAGGAAACGAATTAACTGTTGATGCTATTAAAGAAAATGTAAAAATTCAAAAACGAATGGTAGCTTCAATTTTAGGTGGTTGTTATGCAGTACAGAAATCACTTCTAGAAATAAATAACAATATGAAGTCAAATATTAAGTAATATTATTATAAAAAAATCTCCATTTTTGCCGATAATAAATATAGACCAAAATTTTGGGGGTAGTCAAATGAAAATATATGTACTTGATAAAGTATTGGAGTATTCAAATAATAAAACTGAAATAGACAAATTATTTAGTGAGATAGACAGAATTATTTCCGAGTCTAAATATATTTTTAGCCATCTGGAAATAGGTGGAGTAGAGATATATGATGGTTTTTATGAATACTTTTTAGAAAATATAAAAAGTATTCAAGAAGTAAAAGTTGTTGTCAAAACTTTTAAAGAATTTTCAAGAGATATACTTAAAACTACTGCTAGTTACCTTGAAAATGCAATACCAGAAATACAAATATTATCAGATGAATTCTATAAATCTCCGACGAGAGAATCATGGGAGAGGTTGGCAGATTTAATTGAAGGGATTAAATGGATTATGGATATTTTTGTAATAGTAGATAAAAGTGGCGAGATTGAAAATATAGTTAAAAGTTATGAGATATGGAATCAATATGCAAAAGATATTTATTCTTTAAGAGAACTTATAGACGAATTTGAAGAGGTTCTTCAAAATGAAGATTTGGTTTCTATTGCAGATATATTATCTTATGAAATAGGACCATTATTTGAAAAAATGTTAGGCAAGTTAAATGCATTAGTGTATAGGGATTTGGGTTCAATTGATTTTAGCTCATGATGTGAATAGATTTAAAATGGATATCCAAGATTAATAAAATAAAAAATAAAAAAAACGAAATACTAACAAAATATGTTTTTCAAAAGAAATTGAGGATGATGTGTTTTGAGAACAAATATAGATAATATATTGATTAACCCTAATTTTACTATAAGAGAAGTTTTAGAAAAATTAAATATAGGTGGCAAAGGGATAGTATTGGTGGTTGATGATAAACAAAAATTAATTGGCACTATTACTGATGGAGATATTAGGAGAGCAATCCTAAAAGGTGCTTCTTTAGAATGTTCAATTGATGATATAGTTCATTATAACCCAGTTAGTGTAAAATCATCAGCTACTAAAGATGAGATAAAAGATATATTTATTCGGAAAGCTGTTAAGCAATTACCTGTCGTAGATGAAAACAGGGTAGTAGTGGACTTGATAAGTATAAATGATATACTTCTTCCAGAGGGAAAAGATAACCCAGTTATAATTATGGCAGGAGGTTTGGGTACAAGGCTTAAGGATTTAACACAAGAAGTACCTAAACCAATGCTTAAAGTTGGACAAGATCCAATCCTTCAGCATATCATTAATAATTTTAAGCAATATGGATATAACAAAATATTAATATCAGTAAATTATAAGGCTGAAATAATAGAAAATTATTTCCAAGATGGGTATGCTTATGGTGTTAAAATAGAATATATAAAAGAAAAAAGAAGGTTAGGAACAGCAGGAGGAATACGACTTGCTAAAGATTATTTAGACAAACCTTTCTTTGTCATAAATGGAGATATATTTACTAATTTAAATTTTGACAATATGATGAAATTTCATTTAGAAAATAATTTTGATATAACCATTGGAACAAAAAAGTATTTTTATCAAATTCCATATGGAGTTATAGAGACAAAAGGAAAAGAAATTAAAGAAATTAAAGAAAAGCCTGAAGTAGATTATCTGATAAATGGAGGTATATATTGTTTAAATCCAGAACTTATAGATTACATACCTGATGATAAGTATTTTGAGATAACTGATTTAATTGATATGTGTTTAAAAAAGGGATTAAAAGTAGGCAATTATGAAATTGAAGACTATTGGATGGATATAGGAAAGTTAGAGGACTACGATAAAGTTAATAGTTATGTGAAAGAAATTGCATGCACTATAAATGAAGGTGATGTAAATGATTGATGGTAAAAGTGTTTTAGCAATTATACCTGCTCGGGGTGGTTCTAAAGGAGTTCCAAGAAAAAACATAAAAGATTTATGTGGAAAACCACTAATAGCTTGGACTATAGAAGAGGCTTTAAAAAGCAAGTACATAGATAGAACTATTGTATCTACAGAAGATGAGGAAATAGCAGAAATAAGCAGGAAATACGGAGCAGAAGTACCTTTTTTAAGACCGAAGGAACTAGCACAAGATAATACGCTGACAATAGATGTAGTAATTGATTTAATTAATTGGCTGGGACAAAATGAAGGATATAAGTCTGATTATGTATGCGTATTGCAATGTACATCACCTTTTAGAAAATATATCGATATAGATAAATGTTTAGAAAAAGTAGATACTATTCAAATGGATGGAATAGTATCAATTTGTGAAGTGGAAACCAATCCATATTGGACAAATATATTTGAAGGAGATAGATTAAAATATTTTATTGAAGAAGGTAGAAGCCTAACTAGAAGACAACAATTACCTAAAGTATATAGATATAATGGAGCAATTTATATAGTTAAGTGGGAAGTACTTATGGAACAAAAAACATTAGAACCTGAAAACATGACAGGATACGTCATGAACGGAGAAAATTCAATTGATATAGACAGTATGATGGATTTTAAATTAGCAGAGTTATTAATAAAGGAACGTGAAAAAAATGCGTAAAATTGCGGCGGTTACTGGGACAAGGGCAGAGTATGGGCTACTTTATTGGACAATGAAAAGAATTCAAATGGATGATGGTTTAGAGTTACAGTTAATTGTAACTGGAAGTCATCTTAGCTCTAAGTATGGAAACACTATAGAGCAGATTAAAGAAGATGGTTTTAAAATAGATGAAGAGATAGAAATTGATATAAATTTCTATAAAAAAAGTTCAATTTCTAAGTCAATGGGTCTTGAAATGATACAAATGGCACAAGGTTTTGAAAGATTAAAACCAGATATGTTGCTAGTACTTGGAGATAGATATGAAGTTTTTGCTGCAGCTGTATGTGCTATGACAATGAATATACCAATAGCTCATATATCAGGTGGCGAAATCACAGAAGGAGCTATTGATGAACAAATAAGACATGCAATTACGAAAATGGCTCACATACATTTTCCAGGCGCAGAATGTTATGCAGAAAACATAAAGAAAATGGGGGAAGAATCTTGGAGAATATTTAATGTTGGAGATCCTGGAATTGAAAATATAAAAAATACTAAATTAATGACAAAAGAAGAAATAAAAGAAGATTTAGATATAGATATTGATGAGGAAACATTACTAATTACTTATCATCCAGTGACTCTTGAGATCGAAGACCTTCCTAGTCAAATATCTAATTTGTTAGAAGCATTATCTGAATTAGATAAAAAAATGATTATCACATATCCTAATGCTGACTATGGAAATGATTATATTATAAAAGAATTAAACAAGTTTTCTAAAGAGAATAATAATGTATATCTGTTTAAAAATTTAGGTAATAGAAGATATTTAAGTATTATGAAAAATTGTGGAGTGGTTGTTGGAAATTCATCAAGTGCTTTAGTTGAAGCACCATATCTAAAAGTGCCAGTTGTAGATATTGGGAATAGACAAAAAGGACGATTAAAAGCTGAAAATATTATTAGTTGTTCTAATGATAGTAAGGACATTATTAATGCCATAAACAAGTCATTGAGTAGTGAATTTAAAGAAAAAGTTAAAAACGTTAAAAGCTTATATGGAGAAGGAAGTACTAGTGAAGAAATAGTTAAAGTTTTAAAACAAATTGATATTGATGACAAACTATTAAAAAAGAAATTAGTTTGGAGGTAAATATATGTCAACTTTTATTATTGCGGAAGCTGGGGTTAATCATAATGGAGATATTGAGCTTGCAAAAAAATTGGTTGATATGGCTGTTGAATGTGGTGCAGATGCAGTTAAATTTCAAACGTTTAAAGCATATGAATGTGCGGGAGTATTTGCAGAAAAAGCACAATATCAAAATGAGAATATGCCAATAAATGAAAGCCAATTTGATATGATTAGTAAATTGGAACTTTCATTTGAACAGTTTATAAAAATAAAGAGGTATTGTGATAAAAAAGGTATTATATTCATTTCTACACCTGATGGAATTGAAAGCCTAGACTTTTTAATTAGTTTAGATGTACCTTTAATAAAGATAGGTTCTACAGAAATTACCAATTTAGATTTTTTGAAATCAATTGGGGAAACAGGTAAACCTATAATATTATCGACTGGAATGAGTACATTGGGTGAAGTAGAAAATGCAATAAATACAATTTATTCTACTGGTAATAAAGATGTGCGAATTATGCATTGTACTACAGATTATCCTACAAGTATTGAAGATGTAAATATTAAAGCCATGATAACTATGAAGAACGCGTTTCAGGTTTCTGTTGGATTTTCAGATCATACATTAGGATTTGAGGCGGCTATTTCAGCAGTATCTTTAGGAGCAGAATTTATTGAAAAACATATAACTTTAGATAGGAGCATGGAAGGCCCTGATCATAAGGCTTCTATGCCTCCAGTGGAATTTAAGGAATATGTTAAATATATCAGAAATACAGAGAAATTATTGGGAGATGGAATCAAGAAACCAACGGAACGGGAAAAGGTTATAATGAAAGATGTGCGTAGAAGTATTGTTGCAGCTTTTGATTTAAAAAAAGGAACTATGTTAGAAAAAAGTATGCTTACGTATAAACGTCCAGGGAATGGGATAAAACCTGAATTCACAGATGTATTGATAGGCAAAGAATTAAAAAGAGCTTTAAGTAAGGATGAGGTAATATCATGGGTGGATGTATAAAGCCTATTGGCGGAGGGATTTATCATATGGAATTGAATTTTAAAAAATGTAGTGAAGAGGATTTTGAGGATTTTTATATTTTGCGATGTGACAAAGAAAATATATACTGGACAGGACATGATAAGGAACCCAATAAGGATAGTTTATATGAATGGTATACTGAACAATTAAGAAGAAATGATAGAATTATGTTTATTGCTAGAACGGATGGATTAAGTGAACCGATTGGATATTTATACCTAGATATTATTGGTAATACTGTTGAAATTTCGTATGCTATTAGCAGCAAAGAATGGAATCATGGATTTGGGACAAAGTTAATTTTATTTTCAATTAAATATTCCAAGAAAAACTTAATTAGTATTAAAAATATTTATGGTTGGGTTTTTGATTTTAATTATGCTTCAATTAGATGTTTTGAGAAAAATAGATTTGTAAAAAGTGGAGAAATAAAATTATCTTATTTTGAACCAGGGAAACAATATTTTTTAATGTCTAAATATGAATATTCCATAGAATAAAAGTATAAAAAATTTAATTTGTGGAGTGGTAAAATGAAGAAAAATATAGTAATTGTAGGTAGTGGTCAGCATGCAAAGGTAGTATTATATAATGCTATTTGTCAAAATAAATATAATGTTGTTGGTTTTATTAATGGCTGTAGAGATGATGTTCAAAAAAAAATCTATGATATACCAGTAATAGGAACAGATGATATAATAGACAATCTAATTTGTGAATACTGTATTGAAGGATATATATTGGGTGTAGGCAATATAAAGATTAGAAAGAAATTAATAGAATACTATGATAAAAGGTTAGAACCAGTTACTATAATTCACCCTAAAGCAGTGATTTCATCTTATTCTAGAATAGGGAAGGGCACACTAATAGAATGTGGATGTTTAGTTACTCCAAATCCTGTTATAGGACGACATTGTGTAATAAATACAATGTCAGGAATAAATCATGATAATGTTTTAGAAGATAATGTTTATATAGCAAGTGGAGTAACATTAAGTGGTGGAGTGGAAATTCAGGAAGACACATTAATAGATGATGGGGTAGTTATAACTTTAGGCAAAAAGATTGGTAAAAGGTGTATAATTGGAGCTGGATCAGTAGTTACAAAGGATATTCCTGATGATTCCATTGCATATGGTATACCATCAAAGATAATTAGGAAAAATAATTTTGGTTAATTATAGATTGAAGGAGAATCAAAATGAATTTTAAAGGTAAAAAAGTTTTAATTACAGGATCAGAAGGTTTTATTGGTAGTCATTTGACAGAGACATTAGTCGAACTTGGGGCAGAAGTTACTGCATTAGTACAATACAATTCTTTTAATAATTGGGGATGGATAGATACTTTTAATGATAAAATCAAGGATAGTATAGAAGTAGTTACAGGAGATATTAGAGAATACGATAATATGAAAAGAATAATAAAGGGAAAAGATGTAGTATTTCATTTAGCAGCGCTTATAGCAATTCCATATTCTTATTTATCACCCATGGCATATGTAAGAACAAATGTAGAAGGGACTACAAATGTTTTAGAGGCTTGTAGAGATTATGAAGTGGAAAAAATAATACATACTTCTACATCTGAAACTTATGGAACGGCTCTTTATGTTCCAATAGATGAAAAGCATCCAATGCAAGGGCAATCTCCTTATTCAGCGTCTAAAATTGCTGCAGATAAGATGGCGGAAAGTTTTTATAGAAGTTTCGGCACACCAGTTGCAACGATTAGGCCGTTTAATACATATGGTCCGAGACAATCTGCAAGAGCAGTTATACCTACTATTATTTCACAAATATTATCAGGGAAAAGGGAAATTAGATTAGGAAGTTTAACTCCTACTAGAGATTTCAACTATGTAAAAGACACTGTAGAAGCTTTTATAAGCGTAGCTGAAAGTGACAAAACAATAGGACAAGTTGTAAATGTTGGCTCAAATCATGAAATAAGCATAGGAGATTTAGCCAGGAATATTATAGAATTAACTAATAATGAAGTAAAAATAATATGTGACGAGGAACGTTTAAGACCAGAAAAATCTGAGGTAAATAGATTATGGGCTGACAATGCTAAGATTAAGGAACTAATAGGGTGGGAACCTAAATATGCTCTTAAAGAAGGATTAAAAGAAACTATTCATTGGATAGAAAACAATATGGAATATTATAAGCCAGATATATATAATGTTTGATGGATTGGAGTTGTTTATATGATACCATTATGTGTACCAAAGATAAAAGGTAATGAGTGGAAATATATAAAAGAATGTTTAGATACAAATTGGGTCTCTTCAGCAGGATCATATGTAGATAGGTTTGAAAAGGATTTTGCTAACTTTTTAAATGTAAAAAAAGCGGTAGTAATGTCTAATGGCACCAGTGCTTTATTTTTGGCACTAAAGATATTGGATATAAAAGAAGACGATGAGGTAATTGTACCATCTCTTACTTTTATATCATCAGTAAATGTTATAAAATATGTAGGGGCTAAGCCAGTTTTTGTGGATGTATGTAGAGATACATTTGTAATGAATGTGGAAAAGGTTGAGGAATTAATAGGGCCTAGAACAAAGGCAATACTACCAGTACATGTGTATGGTCATCCTGTAGATATGGGCCCTTTGATTGATATTGCAAAAAAACATAATCTTTATATTGTGGAAGATGCTACAGAAAGCTTAGGTTCGTTATATAAAAACAAACATACTGGAACAATTGGAGATATGGGTTGTTTTAGTTTTAATGGCAATAAACTTATAACCACAGGTGGTGGAGGAATGCTTGTTACCAATAACGAAAGATCAGGAGAGAGGGCAAAGCATTTATCCACACAGGCAAAGGAAAATATGGAAAATAATGCGTTCCAACATAATGAAATAGGTTATAATTTTAGGCTACCTAATATTTTAGCAGCAATGGGATGTGCTCAACTTGAAAATATAGATGAATACATGCAAGATAAGATAGAACATGCCAATTACTATAACGAATTACTTAAAGATGTAAAAGGTATCACATTACCTACAGAAAAAGAATGGGCTAAAAATGTACACTGGCTTTATTCTATAGTAGTAGAAGATGAATATGGAATTAGTAAAGATGAATTAATAGAAATATTAGCAGAAAATGAAATAGAATCTAGACCATTTTTCATGCCAATAAATAAAATGCCCCCATATATAGATTGCAAGCATGGGGATTTATCTTTAACAGAAGAGTTAAGTAGAAAAGGATTGAATCTGCCTAGCTCAGTAGGGCTTAGGAAGGAAGAAATTGAAAAGGTGTGTGAAGTAATAATCACCAACCAAAGGAGTTGATTCTATGGACATAGCAGCATTATCAATGGGGCTAAGTCAAATGAAAGCAGCGGAAGGAGCTAGTGCTTCTGTACTAAAAATGGCTATGGATAATATGAAGGGGCAAAGTGTTGACTTGGCAAAGATGTTGGAAGTAAATACAAAAATTATGGAACAATCAGTTAATCCTCATATTGGAGGAAATATTGATATTTCTATTTAGAGGTGGCTCTACTTATGTAGAGCTTATTTTTTCATAAATATTTCATAAAATAACAAGGATTTTTCAAGAATTTGTCGAATAAAATAAATATATATGTAAGATATGCCATAGATGAATATGAGTATTGCTTAAATCTTGTTTTTAACTTGAAAGAGGGGGATATTATGGGAACAAATCTATTAGAAGGGAGAATGGATTATCTATTTAGAAAATTGTATGGATGTACTATAAGTCAAATGAACTTACAGGATTTTGAAGGAATTATTATGGGAATAGATGCTATTGACAATTTTTATGATGATTCATATACATATTTTATACTTCCTGATGTTGATGCTTTTTGGGAGTATAACCTTTATAGAGTGTTGGGGAGTGGAAAATACGGATTTACTATAGAAGAACTGGGATATATTGACCCAGACGAAGTTTGTGGAGGGATAATTGATGAAAATGGAAAGTGTCATTGGGAAAGATATAAGGAGGATCGATTTTGGTTTGAAATAATAGTAAAACAACTTAAAGAAAAATATGGGTTTGATGGACTTTATCATGTTACCGATTTTTCAAATTTACAGAACATATTCAATAGTGAATATTTAAGAAGTAGAAATGAATGTGAATATAATAATATATCATTTATGGATAGTGCCTCTAGTAGTGTTATGAGTCATACTTCTCTAGATATTAGGGAGTGTGTTAGATTTTATTATAGACCAAAATCACCAACTCTTTATGTAAACGAAGGGATTAAGTTGAAAGATTATATGAATACTAATCCACATCTTCCTATACCAGTTTATTTAGTTTTTGATGAGGAGCTTATATATTTAGATACCACTGAGTTTACTGATAGGAATGCCGGATGTAATGATGTGAATGTTGGAAATAATTTTAAACTTTTTTATAATGTTGATTGGGAGAAGGTATTTGGTAACAGGTATTATATAGGTGAATGGAGAAATAAAATGCAAGCAGAATTATTAAGTAAGGTTCCAGTGTCCCTGGATTATTTAAATAAAATAATATTTCGTTGTGAGGCTGATATGAAGAGAGCTATTAATTTATTTGGATATGATAATAGATATGTTGTAAATTTAAAAGTTTTTTCGGATAAAAACAATTATTCATCCTGTAAACCTTGGCATTATAATAACTTTATTAAAGATTATCATATTAGGCATTTGGATAAAACAGTGAACTTAGATATGCTATTATTAGACATACAATTTCAGAAACCTTGGGAAAATTATGAAACCAATATTTTAATTAAAAATAGGTTTGGTAAAATTCTGAAGAGAATAACTTTTGATTATAGCACTTCTAGGAAAACTAATGAACGCTATTCAATGCAATTACTGTTTGATGATTTTAAAGAAAATTATTATAAGCTGGAAGTTTATTTAAATGATATACTATGTATAGAAGAATATTTAGAAAAGTATAGGTGATGAATATGATAAAATATTTTGAAGGTACAGTGTTTAATGCTCCTGTAAAAACCTATGTCAATACGGTTAATTGCTCAGGTATAATGGGGGCTGGAATTGCTTTGGAATTTAAATTGAGATATCCAGAGATGTATGAAGATTATGCAAAAAGATGTAATGACAAAAAATTGGTTCTTGGAAGACCTTATATATACGAATATTCAAATGACATATGGATTATGAATTTTCCCACTAAAAACCATTGGAAATATCCTTCAAAGATTGAGTGGATTGAAAACGGTTTGAAATACTTTTTAGAAAATCACAATAAAAAAAATATCGAATCCATAGCCTTCCCCAAATTAGGAACTTCTAATGGAAAATTAGATTGGATAGGAGTAAAGACTATTATGGAGAAGTATTTAAATGATTTAGATATTGATGTGTATATTTGCCTAGATGAGAAGAAAGAAGCTCAGGGAATAGAAAAAAAGATGCTAGAAAGTCTTAACAAAGATTCTTTAGAAATATTGATTAAAAATGCAGATATCAATAAAAAACAGTCTCAAATTATTGTCGATAATCTACCAATAAATAGGTTTTGGCATATATCTAAGCTGAAGGGAATTGGAAAAGTTACTTATGAAAAGATATTCAGATATTATTATACTAAAGCTATTGATTCAGACTATGGACAAGAATTAGACTATAGCTCAGATTCAAATGAACAATTATCATTTATAATGGAAGAGTAGATGCCGCAAAAATACCCGTCCCACCCCGCCTTCCATCGCAAGGGGACGGTTCTTCTGCGTTTGCTAAAACAACACAGAAGAACCGTCCCCTTGTGTCTTCGAAATCTCTGAACCAGCAAAACTTGACTTAATTTTCAGCAAGTTATATTATATTATAGTATAGTTATAAGGTATGGTTTATTTTTGTATGTAAAAATCATAAAGCAATTTAAATCCCATAAAAAATGGGATTATTATTCTAAGAGGAGGATTATTTATGACCAAGTATGTTTATCAATTTTGTGATGGCAACAAAGATATGAAAGACTTATTGGGAGGAAAAGGTGCTAATTTGGCAGAAATGACCAAGATAGGGCTTCCAGTACCTCCAGGAATAACTATTACAACAGAAGCTTGTAAGAGGTTTTATGAAAATGGACAAAAAATTGATTTAGATTTGGGAAAAGAAATTTATGAAAACCTTGAAAAACTAGAAGAAAAGATGGGGAAAAAACTTGGTGACAAAGAAAACCCATTGTTAGTTTCCGTTAGATCTGGTGCTCCTATTTCTATGCCAGGTATGATGGATACAATATTAAATTTAGGATTAAACGATGAATCTGTAAAAAGTTTTTCTAAGGCAATATCCAATGAAAGAACAGCCTATGATAGCTATAGAAGACTTATTCAAATGTTTGGCGATGTTGTCATGGAAATTCCATCTAAAAAATTTGAAAAAGTACTAGATGATACAAAGAAGAAAAATGGATATAAAGATGATACTGAACTTACAATTGATGATTTAAAAGAAGTTGTAGATAGATATAAGACTATATTTAAAGAAAACACAGGAATTGATTTTCCACAAGATTCAAGAAAACAGATGATGATGGCTATAGAAGCTGTATTTAGTTCATGGGAAAATGATAGAGCTATAACTTATAGAAATATAAATGGTATACCTCACAATTTGGGTACTGCTGTAAATATACAAAGCATGGTATTTGGAAATATGGGAGAAGATTCTGCTACAGGAGTGTTGTTTACAAGAAACCCTGCTACAGGAGCTAAAGGACTTTATGGGGAATTCCTTGTAAATGCACAAGGAGAGGATGTAGTTGCAGGTATTAGGACTCCTCAATTTATTGATGAGATGAAAAATGTATTTCCAGATAAGTATAAAGAAATTGAAGAAATTGCACAAAAATTGGAAGACCATTATAGGGATATGCAGGATGTGGAATTTACTATTGAAAAAGGCAAACTCTATATGCTACAAACTAGAAACGGAAAGAGAACTGGTGCAGCTGCTGTAAATATCGCCGTAGATATGGTGGAAGAAGAATTTATTGACAAGAAGACTGCAGTACTTAGAGTTGAACCATTAAGTGTTAAGCAATTGTTACATCCAGCTTTTGATGAAAATGAACTTAAGAAAGCTAAAGAGATAACTAAAGGATTAGCTGCATCCCCAGGTGCTGCTTATGGAAAAATTTATTTTACATCTGAAGATGTTGTGGCAGCTGCTGAAAGAGGAGAAGATGCAATTTTAATTAGAACTGAAACTTCTCCAGAGGATATTGATGGAATGTCCAAAGCAAAAGGATTTTTGACAGCAAGAGGAGGAATGACTTCTCATGCAGCAGTAGTTGCAAGACAATTTGGGAAAAGCTGTATATCTGGGTGTAGTGAATTGATTGTAAATGAAAAAGCTAAAAAGTTTTCTGTAAATGGTGTAGAATACAAAGAAGGAGATTATATATCCTTAGACGGAAATACTGGATATATTTATGAGGGGAAAATACAAACTAGAGAAGCTGAAATCACAGGAAATTTAAACAAATTGTTGACTTGGGCAGATGAGTTTAGAAGATTGGAAGTTTGGACAAATGTAGATAAGGCAAAGGACTTGGAAAGAGCACTTGAATTTGGAGCAGAAGGTATAGGACTTTGTAGAACTGAGCATATGTTCTTTGGAGAAGATAGAATTAAATATGTGAGAAGAATGATTCTTACAGATGATATTGAAGAAGAAATGAAAGTATTAGATAAATTGTTTGAATTTCAAAAGAGGGATTTTTACAATTTATTCAAACATATGGATGGAAAACAAGTAATAATAAGACTTTTAGACTTGCCACTACATGAATTTTTGCCTACAAGGGATAAGGACATTGAAGCTTTAGCTAAGGAAATGAATGAGAATATCGATGAACTAAAACACAAAGTATCAAGTCTAAAAGAGTTCAATCCAATGCTTGGACATAGAGGATGTAGACTTGGTATGACTAATCCTGAAATATATAAAATGCAAACAAGAGCTATTATTACAGCTGTAATAGAACTAGAAAAAGAACTTAATATCAATTTAAGACCACAAATAATGATACCATTGGTTGGGATAGAAGAAGAAATAGCATCAATAAGAAAGGATGTTGTAGAAGTAGCAGATAAGGTAATAGAAAGAGAAAATAGTACATTGGCATATGAAGTAGGTACTATGATAGAAATTCCAAGAGCTGCACTTATGGCAGATAGAATTGCAAAACATGCAGATTTCTTCTCTTTTGGAACAAATGACTTAACTCAAATGACCTTTGGATTCTCAAGAGATGATGCAGATGTTTATCTAAAATCTTATGTAAAACAAGGTGTACTTGAAATAAGTCCATTTGAATCTATAGACACAGAAGGTGTTGGAAAACTTATGGATATGGCTGTTAGATTGGGAAGAGAGACAAATCCAAAACTTCACATTGGTATATGTGGAGAACATGGAGGAGATCCTAAATCCATACAATTCTGTGACAAGATAGGTCTAGATTATGTATCTTGTTCACCATTTTTAGTACCAATAGCTAGATTGGCAGCAGCTCAAGCAGCTATAAAAAATTAGTAAAGAAGAACTCCAAAGGAGAAATCCTACGGAGCTCTTTTTTTAGTACCAATAATATAAGCGATATTTGTCAAAAGAAGTTGAAAAGTCTGTAAATATGTAATATTATATACTTATAGTTTGCAAATTAAAAGCTTTTTCAAAGGAGCAAGGCGATGGGAATTTATAAGGAAAAAATATCTGAGGATTTAGACATTAGCCATATTTCCGATAAAGAATTGGCCTATATATTGGAAAATATGGGACGAGGAATCATATATGAATATTTATTATTTGGCCATGATTTTACTTATAAAAATTTTATAGAAATATTAAAAATTTATTTAGGGATATTAGATAAAATAGATTAATAGATAAAGTGTAGAAATGCTATATTTCTACACTTTATCTGTATTGGGGGGAGTAATAGTAAAGGTTTCTGGAATAGTATTTTTATCTTGACTTATAAATCTGTATTCATATTTTCCTACATCTAAATTAGGGATTTCTACAGTAAATTTTCCTTGAGGATCTAATTTTATATCATAAGTTTTTTCATCTTTTTCAGAAATTAATTTTAGCCCTAGTTTTAAAGATTTAATATCAGGGGCATTTCCTTCATATTTAAAGGTATCTTTTTCTATAATAGCATTTCCCTCGACTATAAGTGGAGTTGAAATATTTATATCTAATTTTTGAGCTAGGGTTATACTGCTACCCATTAGGGTATGATTCAACGCATTTACGGTCATTTTAGCCATTAGGCCACGACTCATTTCCTCCTTGGGGCCTTCAGATGTTCCATCCATTAATTTTAGATTTTGAGAAATATCAGGCACCTTAGCCCAATTACTAGCTTCTTCCTTATAGTCTAAGGCTCTAAGTAATACAGTTTGGAATTCTTGAACTCTTACATTTTTATCATATCCAAATACATTTGGCGAAGTTCCCTCAATTAATCCCTTGTTTACAGCCCAAGCTATATAGGGGTCATAGTATTTATCTTTAATATCTTGAAAACCATGCTTTCCTTTGTGATTTTTAGCAATTTCTTCTTCTTTATAAAGTCTAGATATAAGTACTACCATATCTTGTCTTTTTAGTTTTTCTTCTAATCTCATTTCTTTTAATACTCCAGCTTCTTTAAGAATATTAGCAGATTGTTCATATATATTATCATTTGTGGCTAAACTAGGTGAAAATGAATATAAAATTAAAACAAAGAACAATATTATAGATAAGGTTTTTTTCATTTTTAATTCCCCTTTTATTCCTTTACTTTGATTATAACTTATATATGGGGAATAGTATATTACATTATCATTACAATAATTGGAGATGGTTCTATGTTAATATGAGAGAAAATAAGGGTGATTATATTAATAATAGGTTTCAAAATAATCATGGTCAGTTTATGTAAAATATTTAAACAGGGAATACCCTTTACTAGAGAACTTTTTTAAAATATCATAATATCATAGGGAGGAAAGTATATCTATGATGATTGGTATTGCTGAGATGGAAATTATGGATAGATTATTGGATAGTAAAACAAACAGAATTGATATATTATCTAATAAATTAGATAGATCTGAAAGAACCCTAAAATATTCCCTAGATAAAATAAATGAATTCTTTCAGGAGTACTATAAGTACAATGTAATAAGTATAGAGAACCAAAATATATATCTATTAAAACCTTATGAAGAAATACAGGATATTTTAGCTAATATTAATAAGAAACAATACTATTTATCCATTGAGGAAAGGGTAGAATTAGGTGTATTTCAATATTTAGCTGGATTTAATTATACTATGGAAGAATTATCTGATTTTATGGATATAAGTCTAAGTACCATAAAACACATAATGCCTATGATAAGGGCTTTTTTAAACAATTTAGATATAACTTTGGTCAATGTTTCAGGTGTTGGCTTGGTGGCACAAGGTCATGAGAGAAATATAAGGAAAGAATTATCCAATTATATATATAAAAATATACAATTGAGTTGCAATTCTAAGGGAAAGGAAATATATATAAATCCAAAAACAAACCCATATTTGAAAGAGTTATTGACTATATATTTAGGAGATGTGCCAATAGGGAAGCTTATTGAAATAGTAGATGAATATGGTTCAAGCTATACCTCTTTTAAAAACGATGAATTGTATAAAATAACTCTTTCTAATTTAATCATTATATATAAAAGGAATCTAGACGGTTATGTAATACATGAGAAAAGGGACTTGAAGCTTAAGAATATTGAGACAGTAGATTTTCTTAAAAATTCTTTCCATAAGGCTTTTAATATTTCACTGCCAGAAGAGGAGTTCTATTATATGGCAGGTAGTATGAGATATAGTTTGAAACCAAATAGGATAACTTTAGACATTTTATTGGCTGATATGCTAAATCATTTGATAGATATATTTATCAAAGAAAAGGGCTTAGATTTATCCTATCCTAGAATAAGAGAATCAATTAAAATATTCAACAGACATTTTCATTTATCTGTAGATAGAATGGAAAATGGTATATATATTGAAAATCCACTCCTAAACCAGATATTAGAATTACATGGGGAGTTGTTTAATCATATTAAATTAAGCTTAGAGCCTATTGAAAAATGTATTGGATGTAACTTTTCAGATAATGAAATAGGATATTTCACAATTTTAATTGAAAACATACTTTCTACTATAGTTTCAGAAAATAGAAAGATTAAAAATATTATTATTGTTTGTGGCCTAGGTTATGGGACCTCCATATTGTTGAAGAGTCGAATAGAGCAATACTTTAAGGTAAATGTGATTGATGTAATCCCATTTAACAAATTAGATTTAGTGTCAAAGGAAAATATAGATTTAATAGTTTCTGCCATACCTATGTTAAAGGAGGCCAGTGGTATCCCAGTTGTAGAAGTATCCCCCTTAATGACTAGTTCAGATATGGAAGTTCTAGGACTTGCAGGTTTAAAGTATAAGAAGATTACAAATATAGATCCTTTATTAGATATTATTAAGAGGAATTGTATTATAAAAGATGCTAATAGATTAGAAAAAGAGTTGGAATTGTTTTTAAAGGGAGAATCTATAGGAAATGAAAAACAAAAATATGAAAAAATATTAAATTGTATAAGGACCACAAATATTAGTTTTAAGGAACAGGCGACAAGTTGGAAAGAAGCAGTAGAAGTAGGAGGACTATTACTTGTAAAAAGCGGTTTAGTGGACATATCCTATGTGGAAGATATGATAGAAAATGTGGAAAAGTATGGACCTTATATGGCAGTAGGAAATGGATTAGCCCTACCTCATGGGGAAAATAATGGCAATGTGATGAAAACAGGGATTAGTCTAATTACTCTAGAAAATCCAGTAATTTTCGACAATGGGGAAATAGTAAAAACCATATTATGTTTTTGTAGTAGGGATGGTATGGAGCATATTGATGTACTAGTGGATTTTATGAGTTTAGTAGAAAATCACAATTTGTTGGAACATATTCAAAGATTTAGCCATTTAGAGGAGCTTATTGACTTTATTAAAAAAATTGATTAAGGAGACTGATAGTTTGATGTTGATTGATAAAAACATGGTATTTTTTAGTGAAAATTGTAATACGGCGGAAGAGGCTATTAGAACAGCAGGAACATTACTTGTTCAGCATGGTTATGCCAAAGAAACATATGTAGACTCAATGGTAAACAATTATATGAAAAATGGGCCTTATTTTGTATTAGCGCCTGGTTTAGCAATGCCCCATGGCAGGCCTGAAGATGGTGTTATAAAAACAGGAATATCAGTGTTAATTTTAGACAAAGGAGTAGAGTTTGGAAATGGAGCTAATGATCCTGTTCAAATTGTTATTGGCTTAGCAACTGCAAATAATGATGAACACTTGAGATTGATTTCAAATTTAGCAAAACTGTTGAATAATAACATTATAAAACAATTGGCAGAGGCAAAAACTTCAGAACAAGTAATTGAAATATTAAATTCATAATGTTTAAATTTAATAATAATAAGGATTAGGAGGAAAGCAAAATGAAAATCTTAGCAGTTTGTGGTTTAGGTATGGGGACTAGTTTAATTTTAAGAATGAATATTGAAGAAGTACTAAGAAATAGTGGAACTAAAGCTAGTGTTGAACACAGTGATGTATCCTCTGCTAAAAGTATGAATTATGATTATGTAGTTACATCTACGGAATTGGCACAGGCTTTTAGCGGAAATAAGGAAGATATAATAGTAGTTAATAATTTCACTGATAAGGAGGAGATAAGAAAAGCATTTGAAAAAGCAGGAATAATTTAATAATAGTATTGCGAAACTCTTTCTAAAAACTCAATAATGGGAATATAAAATCTTCAGCAATACAGAGACTTTCTTTAAAATGATTTAATGTAGATCATTTTTCTACAAGGTTATGAAATACAGGGATTGTCACAAAAGTGATATCTTCGATATTTACCGTCATCGCATTTAGTCTATTAATTTTATGGATACAAACTTATAGAAAGATTATCAAATATAGTTTATGCATTCATTAAGAAAACTTGTTTGAAACGGGTGAATTTAGAACCATGGGGAACTTTTTCAAACCTATAAAATCCTCTTAATTCACTTGAATACTTAAGAAAAATAATTAAGAGGGTATTAGTAGGAATTGAAAGAATCTTTTGGAAGATTAAAGCCCATAACATTGAATTAAGCTTGTATTCACAAAGTTTTTCAATGGAAACATAAAGATGATGGTAAAAAGAAATAGGAATAAACCTATCTAGATTAGAGGAGCAATATTATTTTATGAAGAAAATGACCACATTTATGTGTGTTGTGTCATTTTGCAAACGCTCAATAATTAAATAATTTGAAAGGGGATATCTTATGAAAGTAATAAACTGGATTGTAACAAATTTATTTGGTGAAGCTGCAATATTATTAGGTATTATTGTTCTAATAGGATTAATACTACAAAAGAAAAATATTAGTGAAATTATACAAGGAGTTATTAAAGCTATTATTGGATTCCTAATAATCAATGCAGGTTCAGGTATTGTTGTAGAAGCTCTTACTGTTTTTGAACCCATGTGGGCAGAAATTTTTGGACTAGAACATCAGGCTTTAACTAATTTTTTAGGACAAAGTGCATTTCTAGAAAAATACGGATCAGTAGTGGCTCTTTCAATGACAATAGGATTTATTATCAATGTTTTACTAGCAAGATTTACAAAGATGAAATTTATATATTTAACAGGGCATATGATGTTTTGGACCAGTGCAATTATGGCAGGAATTGTAGTCCATGCAACGCCAGATGTAAGTTATACTCAATTAACTATATTTTTATCTATATTACTAGGTGTTTATTGGACTGTTCAACCAGCCTTAACTCAACCTCTAATGTCAAGAATCACTGGCAATTCAGAGATAGCCTTAGGTCATACCTCTGCATCTGTAGCTCTATTAGGTGCATTGTTAGGGAAAGTTTTTGGAGATAAGGAAAACGATGCAGAGAACATTGAGGTTTCTGAAAACTGGTCATTTATAAGGGATTCTAATATAGTAACTGGCTTAACTATGGGTATATTATTTACTCTTGGAGCAATACTTTTATATATTAAGGATACAGAAGGCGCAAGAGAGTTAGTAGCCCTATCAGGTGATACAAACTTTATAATTTATGCAATTCTTATGTCCTTAAGTTTTGCAGGAGGAATAGCAGTAATACTATTTGGAGTAAGAATGTTTATTGGAGAAATGGTTCCGGCTTTCAATGGTATAGCAACTAAATTGGTTCCTGGAGCAAAGACTGCTCTAGATTGCCCTATTGTATACCCTTATGGACCTAATTCAGTAGTAATTGGATTCTTAGGTACTTTTGTAGGTGCAATTGTTTGGATGTTTATTTTAGGCAAGACTACAGGATATGTATTTGTACCAACTATGATAGTGCTATTCTTCCATGGAGCTACAGCTGGTGTATTTGGAAATCATACGGGAGGTATAAGAGGTGCATTTTTAGGTGGATTTATAACTGCCACAGTAGTAGCGCTAGGCCAATACTTTACTGTGACAAAACTTATATCCTCAACTATACCAGATACAGCTATGTGGGCAGCAGATTCTGATATGTTTATAATGGCACCTTTTGTAAGGTGGATAGCAAAACTATTATTTTAATATAAAGAATTATATATTTTAAAACTACCTAGATTCCTATCTGCACATTAAGTTCATGGTCAAAGGGCTAATTAAAGTGGATAGGAATCTATTTTACAAATATGATTATAGGGAATATAAATAATATGGAGGTAATAAAGTGAGAATTTTAAGAGAAGCTTGTGTAGAAAATTATGATCAGGCCAAAAGGGCAGTAGAATTAGGTGCTGACAGAATTGAGCTCTGTGACAATATGGCTGTATTAGGCACTACTCCTAGTTATGGCACAATAAAAATAGCAAGAGAAAATTTAAATGTGCCTATATTCCCAATTATAAGGCCTAGAATGGGTAATTTTGTATACACTGAAGATGAATTGCAAATCATGGAACAGGATATTGAAATGTGTAAAGCCCTAGGAGTAGATGGTGTAGTATTTGGCATATTAACAACTGAAAATGAAATAGATAAAGAGAGTATGGAGAGACTTATGAAAAAATGTGGAAATTTAAAAGTATCTTGCCATTTGGCTTTTGATGAGGTAGAAGATAGCAAAAAGGCTTTAGATACCTTAATAGAATTAGGGGTAATTAGAGTAGCTACAAAGGGAAGCAAAGAGAGAATTCCTGCCTTAGAAAATTATAAGGCTATTAGAGAGTTAATTGAATATGCCAATGGAAGAATTACTATTATGCCAGCTGTAGGTGTTACTAAGGACAATTATATGGAATTGGTGGAAAAGACTGGGGCTAATGAGGTTCATGGAACTAAAATAGTAGGAGATTTGAGGGAGGTAATTAGATGAAGATAGTGAGAACTCTTCTTAAAGATATAGAACCTAAGGATATGGGGTTCACATACTCTCATGAACATATAGTATGTAGACCTATGCATTGGATAGAAAAGGGAGAAGATGATTTATTATTAGATTCTCCTGAAAAATCTAAATTAGATGTATTAGACTTTAAGGAATTTGGTGGTAATACAATTGTAGATGCTACTGCCATTGACTATGGTAGAGATGTAGAAGCAGTTTCAAAAATATCAAGAGAGACAAATATAAATATAATTGGAACTGCAGGATTTAATAAAAGTTTTCTATGGGATGCAAAATTGACAAAGGAATTAAAAGAGATAGTAGGAGATTTTGAAAATTATACAGAGTGGATAGAAAATAGTAGTATTGACGATTTAGTAGCTCATATTGTAAAAGAAGTGGAAATAGGACTAGAAGGTAGCTCTTATAAGGCAGGGCAAATTAAATTTGGAACGGGTTATAATTCTATTACCCCCTTAGAGGAAAAAACTATAAGGGCAGCTGCTAGAGCTCATCATATTACTAATGCACCAATTCATGCCCATACAGAGGCTGGAACCATGGCCTTAGAGCAAATAGAGATTTTAATTGAAGAAGATATAGATTTAAGTAGAGTATCCTTTGGACATATGGATAGAAATATAGATCTATATTATTATGAAAAAATTTTAGAACATGGTGCATTTTTATGCTTTGATGGTATGGGTAAAATAAAATATGGACCGGAAAGCATTAGAATAGGTGCCGTAATAGAATTGTGTAAAAGAGGTTATGAGGATCAAATTTTAATAAGTGGAGATATGGCTAGAAAATCTTATTATAGACATTATGATTATGGCTTAGGCCTAGGATATATAATTACTAAATGGAATTCTAGATTTATTGATGAAGCCAATAGGGCAGGTTTAAATGGAGAGAAATTAATTGAGAAATTTTTTATAGAGAACCCTAAAAGATGTTTTTCCTATGAACCAAGGAGGTAAAAATGAAATTTAATGAACAATCCATATACAATATAGATGAAATAATCCAGAAAGAAAAATTTGCTATTTTGCCCATAGGAGCCACTGAGGCTCACGGTTATCACCTACCTATTGGAACAGACTCTATTTTAGCAGAAAGATTATCGGAAAAACTAGTAGAAAAAGTAGGAGGAATTATATTGCCTACTCTACATTATACTCAGGTATGGAGTTTAGGGGAAATCAAAGGTACTATAGGTATATCTAATGATCTATTAAAGAAAACCATAGAGGAAATAGGATTGGAAGTAAAGAGAAATGGGTTTAAAGCCATAATTATTATAAATACCCATTTGGGAAATTTGGGGGCAATAAAGGAAGCAGCAAGATTCATACACTCCAAAGAAATGGATGTGTTTTACTTTACTTATCCTGGAGCAGATGAGGCAATTGGAGAAATTATGGAAGGTGGGAAAATATACGGAAGCTTTTTCCATGCAGATGAAATAGAGACCTCTTATATGTTATATTTAGCAGAAGAATATGTGAATATGGATAAAGCCATTGATGGAACAGTAAAGGTACCAGAAGAAATTAATTACACTCCAGTAAGATGGACAGAATTTAATGAAACCAGTGTTATGGGAGATGCAACAAAAGCCACTGTGGAAAAGGGAGAATATGTTTTAACTAGGGTAGTAGACAATATGGCAAGAATTATTAATAAACATATAAAATAGGGGGTGGCAATAATATGATGAAAAACTATATAATAAATGTATTATTGGAAGAAAAGCTTATAGTTGTTCTTAGAAATATAGAAGATAAATATATTGATCAAGTAGTGGAAAGTTTAAAAAGTGGAGGTGGCAGATTATTTGAAATAACTTTAGACAATGAAAGGGCCTTTGAAAAAATAGAAAGATTGTCTAAGGATAAGGATTTATTTGTCGGTGCAGGAACTGTTATAGATAATATCTCCTGTAAGATGGCTATTGACTCTGGTGCAAAGTTTATAGTTACACCAGTAGTTAATATGAAAGTAATAGACATATGTAAGTCCTATGGAGTTCCAGCTATTATTGGGGCTATGACACCAACTGAAATTTTTCAGGCCTATAAGGCTGGGGCAGATATAGTAAAGGTATTTCCTGCAGGCAATTTAGGCTCAAGTTATATTAAAAATCTACGAGGACCTTTGACTCAAATTCCAATTATGGTAACTGGAGGTATAAATAGTTCTAATATTGTAGAGTTTAAGAAACAAGGGGTTGAAATGTTTGGCATAGGCTCTAGCTTAGTTAGTGAGCAAACAATATATGAGGGCAATTTTAAAAAATTAGAGGAAGAGATGGATAAATATATACAATTAATTAGGTAATTCTGACAAATATTGATTTGGGACTTATAATTGACATACAATCCTTAATAAGATAAACTAAAATAGTTATAGTGAATTATTTGAGGAGGTCGTGGAAAATGCCCACTAAGTATATATTTGTTACAGGCGGAGTAGTGTCTTCTTTAGGAAAAGGGATTACTGCTGCTAGTCTGGGACAGTTGTTAAAAAGTAGAGGATTAGATGTTACAATTCAAAAATTTGACCCTTATATAAATGTAGACCCAGGTACAATGAGTCCGTATCAACATGGAGAAGTATTTGTAACCGATGATGGTGCAGAGACAGATTTAGATTTAGGACATTATGAAAGATTTATAGATATTAATTTAAACAAGAATAGTAATGTTACAACGGGAAAAATTTATTGGTCGGTATTAAACAAAGAAAGACAGGGCATATATGATGGTAGAACAGTACAAGTAATTCCCCATATTACTAATGAAATAAAGGATAGAATTAAAAGGGCCACTAAAGATAAAGAAGTAGATGTGGTAATTACAGAAATAGGTGGTACAGTAGGGGATATTGAATCTTTACCATTTTTAGAGGCTATTAGACAAATCAAAAATGATGTAGGAAAAGAAAATGTAATGTATATTCACGTAACATTGGTTCCTTATTTATCCAAAGCAGGAGAATTAAAGACCAAACCTACTCAACATAGCGTAAAGGAACTTAGAAGTATTGGTATTCAGCCAGATGTATTGATTTGTAGAACAGAGATGCCATTATCTCAGGATTTAAAAGATAAGATTGCATTATTCTGCGATTTAGACCCTAAAGAAGTAATTGAAAATAGGGATGCAGAGACTATATATGAGATTCCAATAATGCTAGAAAAAGAGGGATTATCCCAATTGGTTATCGACCATCTACAATTAGAATGCGATGAATTAGATTTAACAGAGTGGACTAATATGGTGGAAAAAATAAAAGCTCCTAAGGATACTGTTACTGTAGCCTTAGTTGGGAAATATATAGAATTAAAAGATGCCTATTTATCTGTTGCAGAATCCTTAAGGCATGGGGGCATATATAATGATGTGGATGTGAATATAAAATGGGTCCATGCAGAGGATATTGATGATGGTAATGGAATGGAAATACTTAAGGATGTAGATGGAATTTTAGTACCTGGTGGATTTGGAGATAGAGGCATAGATGGTAAAATTGCTGCTATAAAATATGCTAGGGAAAACAATATACCATTCCTTGGATTGTGTTTAGGAATGCAATTGGCCGTAGTTGAATTTGCTAGAAATGTACTAGGTCTAAAAAATGCCCATAGTTCAGAAATAAATCCAAATACTCCAGATCCAGTAATAGATTTAATACCAGAACAAAAGGATTTAGATGCCTCTGGGGCACCTATGAGATTGGGATTACATCCATGTAAATTGAGAAAAGGCTCTAAGGCTATGGATATATATGGAGAAGAATTAATATATGAAAGACATAGACATAGATATGAATTAAACAATAGATATAGAAATAAATTAGAAGAAAAGGGACTTTTAATGACAGGAGTATCTCCAGATGAGAGATTGGTGGAAATTGTAGAATTAGAAGGGCATCCTTGGTTTATAGGCTGTCAATTCCACCCAGAATTCAAAT
>DAIMNI010000090.1:0-6482 GCA_036720245.1 Tissierellia bacterium
TAAATATGTTTAGAACCCTAAAAAAGTAGTTCTAAACATATTATACGAGGAGATAATATATATGAAAATTAATATTAGGGAAATATTTAAAGAAACAGAAAGATATTTAAATCAAGAAGTAGAAGTTGAAGGATGGGTTAGAACCTTAAGAGCATCTAAAAATTTTGGTTTTATAGAATTAAATGATGGAACTTTTTTTACTAATTTACAAATAGTATTTAGTGATGAGATGGAAAACTTTAAAGAAATAGAAAAACTTCCTATTAGTTCAGCTATTGTAGTGAAGGGAAACTTGGTGGAAACAGAAGGTACAAAACAACCCTTTGAAATCCATGCTAAAGAAATAATATTAGAGGGTTATTCAGAAAAAGATTATCCATTACAAAAGAAAAGACATACCTTTGAATATTTAAGAACCATTGCTCATCTAAGGCCAAGAAGCAATACCTTTAATGCAGTATTTAGAGTAAGATCCCTTACAAGCTATGCAATACACAAGTTTTTCCAAGAAAGAGATTTTGTCTATGTTCACACTCCCATTATAACTGGTAGTGATGCAGAAGGTGCTGGGGAAATGTTTAATGTAAACAATTTTGATTTAAAAAACATTCCTTTAACAGATAATGGGGAAATAGATTATACCAAAGACTTCTTTGGCAAAGAAACAAATTTAACAGTATCAGGTCAATTAGAAGCAGAAGCCTATGCCTTAGCCTTTAAAAATGTTTATACCTTTGGACCTACTTTTAGAGCAGAAAATTCAAATACTGGAAGACATGCAGCAGAGTTTTGGATGGTAGAACCAGAAATAGCTTTTGCAGATTTACAAGACGATATGGATTTGGCAGAAGATATGATGAAATATGTCATTAAATATGTAATGGAAAATGCAAAAGAAGAAATGGAGTTTTTCAATTCCTTTATTGATAAAGGTTTAATTGCGAGATTAGAAAATATAGTTAATTCAGAATTTGGATGTATTACCTATACTGAGGCTATAGATATATTAAAAAAATCAAAAGAGGAATTTCAGTATCCAGTAGAATGGGGTATGGATTTACAAACAGAACATGAAAGATATATTTCAGAAAAGATATTTAAAAGGCCAGTATTTGTAACAGATTATCCAAAAGAGATTAAAGCCTTTTATATGAGATTAAATGAAGATGGAAAAACTGTGGCAGCCATGGATATGTTAGTTCCAGGAATAGGGGAATTAATAGGTGGTAGCCAAAGGGAAGAAAGATTAGATGTATTAGAAAGGCGAATTGAAGAAATGGGAATGAATAAAGAGGATTATTGGTGGTATTTAGAACTTAGAAAATATGGTGGAACTAAACATGCAGGTTTCGGCCTAGGTTTTGAAAGAGCCATTATGTATTTAACCGGCATGACAAACATTAGAGATGTAATACCATTCCCTAGAACAGTAAAATCTGCAGAATTTTAATCAAATAAAAGGGACAGTCCCTAACGTTTGAAATCAAATAAAGGGGACAGTCCCCAGCGTTTGAAATCAAATAAAAGGGACAGATCTTAAATTTTTAAAAAATAGTTCTTGAAACCTTTTAGAATATTTGTTATAATGTATTTCAAATTCATATTTACTATGAAAGGAAGTAGTAGGTCATATATTAATTTTAGAGAGCTGTTATATGGTGAAAAACAGTATTAATTAAGACTGAACTCGTCCTAGAGTTATTGTGGTGAAATTATTAGCCACAAACGCCTAAGCTTCGTTACAGCTTTTGAGTGGATAGCAATGCTATCAATTAGAGTGGTACCGCGGATAAACTCTCGTCTCTATTTTGACGGGGGTTTTTTTATATTCAAATTTAAGGAGGGCGAAAAATGATAGAATACAATCCAAAATTAATTGAAAAAAAATGGCAAGATATTTGGGATGAAAAAGAAGTATTTAAAACAAGTACTGATAAATCAAGACCAAAATTTTATGCATTGATAGAATTTCCCTATCCTTCAGGGCAAGGGCTTCATGTAGGCCATCCTAGACCTTATACGGCTTTAGATATTGTTTCTAGAAAGAGAAGATTAGAAGGATATAATGTATTATTTCCTATGGGTTGGGATGCCTTTGGACTTCCAACGGAAAATTTTGCAATTCAACATAAGATTCACCCAAAGGAAGTTACAGAAAAAAATGTAGCAATGTTTAAAAGACAATTAAAATCCATAGGATTTTCCTTTGACTGGTCTAAAGAGATTAATACCACTGATCCTAATTACTATAAATGGACTCAATGGATATTTATTAAGATGTTTGAGAAAGGCTTAGCATATAAATATGAAATGCCTATTAATTGGTGCCCGTCTTGTAAAATAGGCTTAGCCAATGAAGAAGTAGTAGCTGGTTGCTGTGAAAGATGCGGTGGCGAAGTAATTAGAAAAACTAAAAATCAATGGATGTTAAAAATTACAGAATATGCAGATAGATTAATAGATGATTTAGATACAGTAGACTATATAGATAGAATAAAAATCCAACAAACTAATTGGATAGGCCGTTCCCATGGAATGGAAGTAGAATTTAGAATATCAGGTAAAAAAGATTCTTTAAGGGTATTCACCACAAGACCAGATACATTATATGGCGCCACCTATATGGTAATAGCTGCGGAACATCCATTAATTGAAAAATATATTGAGGATATTGAAAATATTGAGGAAATAAGAGATTATCAAGAATTTACTTCTAAGAAATCTGATTTTGAAAGAACAGAGCTTTCAAAAGAGAAAACAGGTGTAGAAATTAAAGGAATAAGGGCAATAAATCCTGTAACACAAAAGGAAATTCCTATTTGGATTTCTGATTATGTTTTAATGGGCTATGGAACAGGCGCTATAATGGCAGTACCAGCTCATGATGGCAGGGACTGGGAATTTGCTAAGAAGTTTAATCTTCCCATAGTAGAGGTTGTAAAAGGTGGGGATGTAGAAAATGAAGCCTATACAGATACAGAATCTGGAATATTAGTAAATTCCGAATTAATAAATGGCCTAGAGGTAAAAGAGGCACAAGAAAAAATAAGTAAATGGCTTGAAGAAAATGGCTTAGGTGTAAAGAAGACTAATTTTAAATTAAGGGACTGGATATTTTCTCGTCAAAGATACTGGGGAGAACCTATACCACTAATTTATTGTGAAGACTGTGGTTGGGTACCAGTACCAGAAGAGGATTTGCCAGTAATGTTACCAGAGGTGGAAAACTATGAACCAACTGATACAGGAGAATCTCCACTAGCCAATATGTATGATTGGGTAAATATTACTTGCCCTAAATGCGGTAAAGCTGCTAAAAGGGAAACGGATACTATGCCTCAATGGGCAGGTTCATCTTGGTATTTCCTAAGATATATAGATCCCCACAATGATAAGGAGATTGCATCTAAAGAAGAATTAGATTATTGGATGCCCGTAGACTGGTATAATGGAGGAATGGAGCATACTACATTACATTTACTATATTCTAGATTTTGGCATAAATTTTTATACGATATAGGAGTGGTATCAACTCCAGAACCTTATAGTAAAAGAACTGCCCATGGTATGATACTTGGGGAAAATAATGAAAAAATGTCTAAATCTAGAGGAAATGTAGTTAATCCTGATGAAATAGTAGATGAATATGGTGCAGATACTTTAAGAACCTATGAAATGTTTATAGGGGATTTTGAAAAGTCTGTACCTTGGTCTGAAAATGGGTTAAAAGGTTGTAGAAGATATCTAGAAAGAGTATGGAGATTACAAGATATTGTAGTAGATGGAGAAGAGTATACTAAAGAATTAGAAACTAGTATTCATAAAACCATAAAAAAAGTTACAGAGGATTATGAAACTTTAAAGTTTAATACAGGAATTGCAGCCTTGATGACTTTATCAAATGAATTTAATGATTTTGGGAAAATTACCAAAAAGGATATAGCTACTTATTTAATTCTTTTAAACCCAGTAGCACCTCATATTACTGAAGAATTGTGGGAAATACTTGGATTAGGTGGTATGCTAAATAGGCAAGAGTGGCCAAAATATGATGAAGAAAAAACTGTAGATGATGTAATTGAGATGCCGGTACAAGTAAATGGAAAAGTTAGAGGTAAAATCATAATAGCTACTGATAGTACCGAAGATATGGCTAGAGAAAAGGCAAGAGAAGATAAAGACATAATGAAATATTTAGAAGGAAAGAATATAGTAAAAGAAATATTCATACCAGGGAAAATTTATAATATTGTTGTAAAATAAATAAAAATATGAAATAATAATCCTGTTACATGGATATTCATGTAATAGGATATTTTTTTATAAAGGAGGCCAATATGAAAAAAAGAAAAATCATTACAGACAGCACTAGCTATATAAATAAGGAATATGCAGAGGAAAATAATATTACTATAATTCCTTTAAGCTATTATTTCGGGGAGGAAATGGCGAAAGAGGGATTTCCAGGAGAGTTTGAAAGTTTTTTTTACAAACTAGAAAATAGTAATCTATTTCCAACTACATCTCAACCTTCTACAGGAGATTTTTTAGATGAGTTTAAAAAGGCTTTTGAGGAAGGTTATGAGGAAATAATAGCCATTCTTTTATCTTCTAAATTAAGTGGCACCTATAATAGTGCAAATTTAGCCAAGGATATTTTAGGAGATGAAAGGATTTCTATTGTGGATTCGGAGCAGGCTGCATCTAATTTAAGATTTTTAGTAGAAGATGCTATAAATATGAGTAAAAATGATAAGACTATGGAGGAGATAGTAGAGCATTTAGAAAATAAAAAAAGACAAATGTATGCATATTTAACAGTAGATACATTAGAATATCTAAAAAGAGGAGGAAGGCTCTCTAGTTTACAATCTGCAATAGGCTCAGTATTAAATGTTAAGCCAATTATTCAGTTGAAAGATGGAGTTCTAGATTCTTTAGAAAAAGTTAGGGGAAAAAATAAAGCTTTAAATGCAATAGAGAATAAAGTATTTGAAAATGTAGAAAAAATTAGTATCTGCCATATTTTAGATTTAGATGAGGCAAAAAAATTAAAAGTTAATTTAGAAAAAAAATTCCCCAATGCAAGTATTACAATTGACGAATTAGGACCTATAATAGGCTGCCATTTAGGACCTGGCGGAATAGGAATATGTTTTTATTAGACTCTATTATTATATAGAAAATATGATATAATTATAACGATGTATTTAATTCAAAATAATTGCGGAGGTGCTTTAGATGAAAAAAATCTTGGTAACAGGGGCATTGGGGCAGATTGGTTCAGAACTTACTATGGGTTTAAGGAAAATATATGGAAATGAAAATGTAATAGCAAGTAGTAGAAGAGTAAAAGAAGGCCATGATGCTTTAATGGAATCAGGAACTTTCGAAATATTAGATATTACAGATGGGGAAAAAGTAGCTGAAATTGTAAAAAAACATAATGTAAATACAATTATCAATTTAGCTGCAATACTTTCTGCAGTAGGAGAACAAAATCCTAATGCTGCTTGGAATATAAATATGAATGGGCTATACAATATTTTGGAAGTAGCAAGGCAAGAAAACTGTGCTGTATTTACCCCATCTTCTATAGCAGCCTTTGGTCCATCTACTCCAAAGGATAATACTCCTCAGGATACTATTCAAAGGCCAAATACTATGTATGGAGTAACAAAAGTATCTGGAGAAATATTATGTGATTATTATTATCATAAATTTGGTGTAGATACTAGAGGAGTACGTTTTCCAGGGCTAATATCTTATGAAACCCTACCAGGCGGGGGAACTACCGATTATGCAGTTCATATTTATTATGACGCATTAAAAAATAAAAAATATACATCTTTCATAGCAGAGGGAACTAAAATGGATATGATGTATATGCCAGATGCATTAAATGCCATAACTCAATTATTAGAGGCAGATTCATCAAAATTAATCCATAGAAATGCATTTAATGTTACAGCTATGAGCTTTGAACCAGAAGAAATAGCTGCATCTATTAAGAAGCTTATTCCAGAATTTGAATTAGATTATGATGTGGACCCAGTGCGACAAGCTATAGCTGATTCTTGGCCAAATTCATTAGACGATTCAGCAGCTAGAGAAGAATGGGGCTGGAAGCCAGAATACGATTTAGACAAAATGACAAAAGATATGTTAGAAAAACTAAAAATTAAATTAGGATTATAATAAATTCAAAAAGCTAGGAGAAATCCTAGCTTTTTGAATTTAAGCACTAATTTTATGCTTTTGTAACCTTTTATCCTAAATAAAATATATTTATATTAGACTAGGAAAAATCCTAGAGTTTAATTTGGAATATATGAAGCCCCCTGCTATAAATATTAAATATAAAAAGTTTATATAGGAGGTATTAAATTGAAAGGAATAATATTGTGTGCTGGAAAAGGAACAAGGCTACAGCCTATTACTTATACAACACCAAAACAACTACTTCCATTAGCTAATAAACC
>DAIMNI010000091.1:0-6442 GCA_036720245.1 Tissierellia bacterium
TCAATAGCCTTTACATTTTTATATTCTTTGTTGATATTCTCTAATTTTATATTCACTTATATCATCCTCCACTATATATTCGGAAAAAGGTAATAAAAGTTACAAAAAATATTTTTTATTTCCAAAATAAAAAAAGCAAACATTAAGGATTGCCCGAAAGCACTGAAAAAGTACATATTCTGTCATTCTGAACGCAAGTGAAGAATCTCTAAGTGGCAGAAAACCAAGATCCTTCGCTATGCTCAGGATGACATTGTAGGCCTTTTCAGCAGTCTCGGACTTCTACTAATGTTTGCTACAACATCATAAATTATCTTATTTCTTCTCAATCTCTATTTGACTTTTAAAAATCAAATTATCCCTTTCATCAATTCCTTCCATATATAATATATTTGAATTAATTTGAGATTCATCCCTATAAATATTAATAGTATCTCCTGGCAAGGCTTCATTGCTATAGCTCATTTCAATAGATTTAACATCAAAGCCTTTATGTTCTTCTAAAGTAAAGCTATCCATTATAAAATCCAAATATTTAGCATTATTTAAATGCCCATTAACATCAATATCGCTATATCTAACGGTTCTTTTATAGGCCATTTCTAATTCCCCTTTAGCTTTTAGATTACCTAGTTTGCAATCAATCGCCCTTTCTTCTATCACTGGAGGATAGCCTGTGAAAACTGATTTTGTTTTCCTTAATTTTCTAGATTCTATATCTATTACAACCCAAGTAGAAACTGACTTTACTAATATATTCCCTTCACTATCCTTTATTAAAAAGTCCCTATCAAATCCTATTCTACCAGGTTCTTGTGGCCAAGTTTCCACAGTAATTATATCTTTCCATTTAGGATATTTAATAATATCTACTCTCATTCTAACTAATACCCATATAACTCCATATTGTTCATACAACACCTTCCTTCCCATCTTAAGATTTTCTGAATGAAGGTCCGCAATATCCTGAAAATATGTAAATAATGAGCTTAATTTCATATTTCCTTTAAAATCCACATGATTTAAATTTACTTTATAATCTTTTTTATATAATGGTGTTGGTTTCATTTTACTTCCCCCTGTTCTTTTGTTCTATATTAATTATAACAGTTAGATTGTTTTATATAAAGACTTTTACTATTCTCAAACGTCCCTTTGCTATCTTTTATATTTATCTTAGGCCTTTTAATCTTTTCCTATATCCAGCATAATATATTATTATCATTAGAATAAAAGAGATAACAGAAAGAATAGTCATACTAGTAAATGGAATAAAAAACAGTAATATTCTATCTATCCACGAACTTACCCTCATCATAGGCAAGAAAAAGTATTGTGGAAAACTCCCAATAATATTAAGTAGAAACCTTCCTAAAATCAAACTTTGAAATAATGCTAGTGCAATACTAATAATAGAAAAGCAATTCCCTAATAAAATAGATTCTTTCATAGATTTTGCATAATCATAAGATTTGTATCCTACAAAATACCAATAAATGCAAAATAAAATACTAATAATAGAAAGTATTTTTCCATACCAGTCTAAATTATATATTGCTAGATCAATTAAGCGACCTATTATAAATGGTGATATTGAAAAAGCCAGTAGCTTTAATTTTTTCATTTTAATACCCCCCATAATTTTTATTTACATTTATTATATAATAAATGTAGGTATTCTGGTAGTCTTTCATGTATATTAATAATGGCACTAGGATTTCTCCTAGTGCCAATTTTCTTAGTTTTTAAGAATTGGTGATATTCTTTTGTATAGTAAAATTGTTAATAGACTTGATACTGCCCCCTTTAGAAGATTAAAGGGTACTACTGCATAGACAATTAATGTCTTTAAATCTACTACATATTTATTTACTGCCGTAGACATTTCTATTATAGTATCTAAAGGTAGTCCATAAGCTTTAGAGTAAAATGGTATCATTACATAATAATTTGCAATAGATATGGCTACAGTCATGGCTAAAACTCCTACTACTAATCCAATTATGGCATTTTTAAAAGTCTTTTCCCTATAATATATAAGTCCTGCAACATAAGCAAATACACTACCTACTATGAAATTGGCGATTTCTCCTACTACTGCTGTATCAGTTCCTGCTACAAATAGCTTTAGTAAATTTTTAATTAGCTGAACCAAAACCCCCGCCATAGGTCCTAATGCAAAGGCCCCTATTAAAGATGGTACATCTGAGATGTCAAATTTTAAAAATGGTGGTGTGAACCATAGTGGAAAATCTAGAAGCATAAATACAAAGGCTATTACCGCAAGTATTGCAATTTTTGCCATGGTCTTAACAGTTAAATCCTCTTTTTTTAATGTGTACATCAAAATCCCTCCATATAATTATTTCTTTAGGGCTTATTGGAAGGTTAATATTTGTTAAAAAATTAACCCCGAAGTATTACCTCGGGGCAAAATTAACTTAATTATTGATAAACAAATTAAGTATAATCTTCTTCCATCCAGACTTTAACTGTCGGCTTTGGAATTTCACCAAATCAACCAAAATAGGCTAGCGGGCTATACCGCCGGTGAGGATTTGCACCTCGCCCTGAAGATATTTATTTAATTAATTATATTATAATCTGAATTTACAATATTGTCAAATGATAATGATTATCAAATAAAGGGGACTGTCCCCTTTATTTGGGTTATAGTCCTTTCACCATATGGACTACTTCCTCAGTATAGGAGGTTCTAATTTTCATATAGCCGTTGAACATATTATTTACTTCTTCATCTCCTGTGTCTACTAATAGTGGTTTTCTGCCTAGGTCCATTAATTTTTTCTTTGTGGCTATTATTTGGATATTTTCTTTTCCAACTTTTCTAATGACATCGGCAGATAATTGTTGATTTCCTCTGCCTAGTATATAGCCTTGGCCTCCTATTACTGTTACGATAATTTTAGCTTTATTATCTCCTATACATTCTAAAATTTCTTTTTCATTTACATCAGAGGCTATTAGTTCTTTGTTTTTAATTATATCTATGCCAAGAAGTGTATTAGGTAATTCTAATTTTTCCATAATAGGCCTAGTAGTCGTACCGGAACCTATTATATAAAAAATATCTTTTTCCATATTTTCTATTATCTTATCAGAAATACCATCTAAGGCTGCTTCTTCTCCTTCTATGCCTCCAGATTTTTGATTTTGCACTAATTCTGGCTCAAATGGAACTTTCATATAGCCAAATAATTTGGTTACTACTTGCCCTTCTCTAAAGGCATCTTCGTCTATGTCCATGACCTCTACTTCTTTTATATTCAATAATTCCCCTTCTAAAAACTTAAGCACAACTTCCCCTGCAGCTTTTGGATGATTTGCATAAACACCAGAATGGATTTTTACTCCTGCTGGTATGCCAATTACGGGAATTTTATCTCCTACTACATTATAGATATTTCTTGCTGTACCATCTCCACCTGCAAATAATATTAATTCTACATTTTTATCTAACATTTCTGATACTGCTTTTTCAGTATCCTCAGAGCTAGTTTTAGCCTTTCTTTCTCCTAATACTTTTACTTCAAATCCAAGTTCTCTTGCTATATCTTCTCCCATATTGTTTGGATAGGTGTATATTTCTAATTTGTCTTTTACAGGAACTAATACTTCTAAGGCTTTTTTAGCCTTAATTGGCGCTTCAGGTTTGGCTCCTAATTCTAAAGCTTTTTCCAATACTTCTTCCCCATCTGTTCCTTTCAATCCCACCTTTCCACCCATACCAGCAATGGGATTTACTATAAATCCTAGTTTCAAATAAATTACCTCCCTATTAAGCTTTATATACTACCTCCCCATTAATTATAGTTGCAATGGTCTTGCAATCTATATCTTTAATAGGATTGCCATCAAATATTACTATATCTGCGTCCTTTCCTATTTCTATACTACCCACTTTGTCATCAATCCCAACAATTTCCGCTGCATTTATAGTAATTGCCTTTAGAGCTTCCATTTCGTCTAATCCAGATTTAACAGCTAATCCTGCACATATTGGAAGATAGTGTAGTGGAATAACAGGGGAGTCTGTCATTATGGCTATTTTTACTCCAGCTTCATGGAGTATTTTTGGTGTTTCAAAGGTTAAATTTTTAAGTTCTATTTTAGATCTATTAGATAATGTAGGCCCTACTATAGCACCTTTGCCCTCTTCTCTTAAATAATCTGCTATTAAATGTCCTTCAGTACAATGGTCTAGTGTAATATCTACATCAAATTCTTTGGCAATTCTAAGAGCTGTAAATATATCATCAGCTCTGTGGGCATGAGCCTTTAGTGGAATTTCCTTTTTTAAGACTTTGAGCAATGCTTCCATTTTCATATCAAATTCTGGCATTTTAGATGGATCTTCTTTAGCCTGTTCTTTCTTTTCCATATAGGCCCTTGCCTTAAATAGGGTTTCCCTTAGTATGGCAGCTGTAGCCATTCTAGTCATAGGGGACTTTTTTTGGGATTCATATACTCTTTTTGGATTTTCTCCAAAGGCTATTTTCATAGCTACTGGCTCTTTTAAAATCATATCGTCTACTCTTTTGCCATAGGTTTTAAGTGCTACAAATGTTCCACCTATAACATTGGCAGAGCCTGGTCCTGTTACGGCTGTTGTTACTCCTCCCATATAGGCTTCTTCAAAGGCTAAATCCATAGGGTTTATAGCGTCAATGGCTCTTAACTGTGGTGTAACAGGATCTATCATTTCATTTACATCAAGTCCTTCAAATCCCATGCCTTCCTCAAACATTCCAATATGGCAGTGGGCATCTATAAAACCAGGAAGTACCATTTTGCCTTCTGCATCAATTATTTCCGCATCTAATGGAGCTACTATATCTTTTCCTACTTCCTCAATTTTCCCATCTTTAATTAATATAGAACCTCCTTCAATAATATCTCCTGCCATAGTAAATATATTACCATTTTTAATAAATAGCATATAAAGCCCTCCTTATGATTATTTCGCTTCTCTAACTAATATTATAATCCTTAGATCTTATTTCTGCAATATTTTGTATTGCTACTTCTGTTGGAAAATATATTAAAAATTTGGTTCCTTTACCTATTTTACTTTCTACTTTTACTTCTGCATCGTGCTTGTCAAAAACCTTTTTAGCAATATTTAAACCAAGGCCTGTCCCATTATTACCTTTAGTGGAGAAATAAGGATCAAATAGTTTAGCTACTGTGATTTCATCCATACCATGTCCAGTGTCTGCAATTTCTAGTACTGTTTGTTCACCATTATCATAAGTTTTTATAGTCATGGTGCCACCTTCTTCCATAGCATCTACTCCATTTAAAATAATATTTACAATAGACTGTCTTAGTTCATATTCATTGCCATATATATACTTATTAGAATTTAAATCTACTATTAATTTTAATTGTCCCTTTCTGCCAAGGGCACAGGGTTTAAATTTATGTTCTGTCATTTCTATGGAAGTTTTTATTATATTATCAAATTCATATAATGACTTTAATGAATTCGTACTACCCCTCATATGATGCTGAAGTCTATCTATGATAATCTTTCCATCTAGGGCAGTGCTTTCAATTATTTTTAAACTTTTTCCTGTACTTTCCCTATCTTTAGTAATCATAGCTAATTGTGCATAGCCCAAAATTGTAATTAATAAATTGTTCATATCATGAACTGTACCTTCCATTAATTCTCCCAAGGTCTTTAAATACTCTAATCTTACCATTTCCTTTTCAAAATTATGAACTAAAAAATTATGTTTGGATAAAAGCCTCATAGATCTACACATTAATTCTTCAGATGTACAGATCTCAAAATCCTCTATTCCATCTACCATTAAGAGCTTATGATATTTAAACAAATTATGAATGTATTTCTCAGATAGCTCTTCCATAATATATCTAAATATAATTTTTATATCCTCACTATAACTAGCTTCTTTTAAAAAATCATAGCAAATGTCTCTATCTTCCCATAGAAAATTATCCCAAAAGGAATCTATTGTAATATAAACACAGTTTTCTTTAAAACCGCTTTTTTTAAGTTTTGATAATCCCTCTTTAATGGCATTTTCAAAGGCTTTTCCATCTATGGCATCTCCTATTAAAAAATTCTCCCTACATATAAAGATTATCCTATTTTTATTATAAAATTCCTTAATATTAGTCTCAAATATTTTATCTAAATATTCTAGGGGCTCCTCCCCATTTTCTTTTGAAAATATACAGACTATCCCCCCATTATTTTGAAAATGATTTTGTAATTGTTTCTCATAGGGCCTTATTTCAGTCCCCCTATGGCTAGAACTAATAATTCCATAGATGTTACAATTCACGTTTTCATTATTCAACATAAAATTTCCTCCTTTATATGTCCTTCATACTAAGCGATATTCTACCCCTTTCACACCTTCTACAAACCAGTTCATAGAGAGCTTAT
>DAIMNI010000016.1:0-7117 GCA_036720245.1 Tissierellia bacterium
AAACATCCTTTTGAAAATAGATATAATAAAGAAGTAAAACATATAGATTGGGAAAGCTGTTCTAAGGTATTGGATAATGTGGAGAAAAGGAGAGTTTTAAAGAAGGAGTGGTAGTTTTACCTTCCCTTTAACTTTTCTTAATCATCACAGTTTTACACTTAGGACATGTAATAGAAATTTTGCCCTTTCCCCTTGGCACACGAAGTTTTTGCTTACAATTAACACATTTAAAATATTTATAATCCTTAAGTTCTTTTATCTGTCTAAACTTATTCTTAAATTTTCCCTTTATGGAATTCCACATTCTTAGAAATTTCATATTTTCCTGATAACGCTTTGATAAATTTTTAGAAAATATTCTATAGATAACTATCACTATGATAATCAAATAAAATATATTTAGTATCAGGCTATTTAAAACTACAGATAAAATAGAGATAAGAATAGAAAATATTAGTAGTACCAATGACAGTTGGTCTGTCCCATATCTACCTGCCATAAATTTTTTTAGCCAATTCATAAATAAGACCTTCCCTCTAATTTATATTCTTATACCTATTGATATTATCATCATTTAAAAATTCATAGGCATTGTTTATTTCTTGAAACATCTTTGTCGCATTTGGTGATTTGTTTAAATCTGGGTGATATTCTTTTGCTTTTTTTCTATAGGCTAATTTAATTTCATATTTATCCGCATCATATCCAACCCCTAATATATCACAGCTTTTCCTATATTCACTTTTAAACTCAGTAGCAGGATTTACATAGGGTCCTCTATTATTATAGCTACCTTGATATCCACCATAGTTAGTGTGGCCACTACTCCCTCTTTGTTGGTTCTGGTATTCAGACCACTGCCTAAATCTTTCTTCCCATTCTTTTTGTCTTTCAGATTGACGGTGTTGCTCTTCTTTTCTTTTCCTTTCATATTCCATATCCCTATATCTATTTTTATATTCACCAAAGGTCTTGAATTGATAGATAGTACCATGGATAAGATAATCAGATCTATCATAAAGGTATTCGGTTACAATATATTTTAGGTATTTTAAATAAGAGACAAATTGAGTCCCTAGTATTGGGAATACGATGAAAAATAGTATAATTAAAATTATAACAGGATTTAGCAATAAGGCAAATCCCAAAGGCCCTGCGAATAGAAGGATTAACAAACAACCTCCCATACCTATTAAGGCAGAAAAGCCCATTGCAATATTTCTTACAAATGTAACTATGGTTTCTATAATTGCAATTAAACCAGTGAATATTCCAGATATTAATTTGGCAAGGGCATATAAACATTTTCCAGCTATCTTTTTCAATGTATTCATATAGTTTTAGCTCCTAAATTTTATTATTTTATGTTTTATACACCTTAGATTATATCACAAAATATAATTATTTTCTTTAAAATATCCATTGCAAGAAAATTTGCCCATCTCAGATTCTATATTAATATTTGAAATATGATATAATATTCTCAAAACTATAAGGAGGAGTAAAATGGATGGAGTATTCACATTAGAAGAAATAATAAATTTAAGTGAATAAATATAAGTCGGGGCTTAGCCCCGACTATTTTATAGATTAGCAGCTTCCACCAAATGACCCACAATTACAGAAAAGAACTACTAATAGTAAAAAGAAGAATAGTAGTGAGCTATCGTTTCCGCATTCTCCTCTACCTAATAGATCACCCATAAAGACACCTCCAAAAATTAATTTTCAAAAATAAGCTAAGATTTAAAACTAAGATATTTAATATTTAGAAACATGATGTTTTTCTTAAATCCTAATACATATTATGAAATATATAATAAAATGCTAATGATTTAAATAGAATTTTATTATATAATTGTTATATAATAAGAAAAAAGGATTTGGTGGTGATATTATGGCATGTATTGCAGCGTTTTTCGATATAGATGGTACACTTTTTAGAAATTCTTTAATGATAGAACATTTTAAAAAGCTAATAAAATATGAAGTTATAGATCCATCTGTTTGGCATAACAAAGTAAAATATGTATATGAAGAATGGGATAAAAGATATGGAGATTTTGAACATTATTTAGAAACCTTAGCTCAAGTATATATAGAAGAACTAAGGGGAGTTAATAAGAGTGATATTGATTTTATTGCCTCTCAAGTAATAAATGTTAATGGAGATATGGTTTATAAATATTCTAGAGATAGAATTAAATATCACAAGGATAATGATCATAAAGTATTTTTTATATCTGGCAGTCCAGATTTTTTAGTATCTAAAATGGCAGAAAAATATGGGGCAACTGAATATAGAGGGACCATATATTTAGTTGATGAGAATAATAATTTTACTGGAGAAATTGTTAAAATGTGGGATTCAGAAAACAAGCAAAAATCTTTAAATGAAATTTTAAACAAATACAATATAGATTTAGAAAATTCCTATGCCTATGGAGACACTACTGGGGACTTATCCATGTTTAATATGGTAGGAAATCCCATAGCTATTAATCCCAATAAAGAATTATTAATATCTATTAGGGAAAATAAAAATTTGGCAGGGAAAACTCAAATAATAGTGGAAAGAAAAGATGTAATTTATAAATTAAATTCAGATGTAGAAATATTGTAATTTAATATTAATCATTTTGTAAACTATTTTCTTCATAAATTGGATATAATCAATTTAAAGTATAAAGTTTATAGAGGTGAGGATATGAAAAGGTACCAATTGTTTATAATTGTTCTACTAATGCTTTTAATTGTATTTTCTGGCTGTAGTGGGGCAAAAGACATAGGTAAAAAGGAAATTACCAATACTCCCAAAGCTAATAGGGGAAAAACTAATATTGCGGAATATACCATAAATGATTATTTCCCATTTAAAGAAAACACTATAATGGATTATGAAAGTGTGGGCAACGAATTTGCAGAACAAACAGTATTTTTTGAATATATAGAGGGAAACAAAGCACAAATGAAAATATTCAATCCAGGTACAGTAGTAGTTAAAGTACTAGAAAATAGCGAAGGAGAACTTAAAGAGATTTATAGTGAAGGTGAATTTTATCATATTGAAAATGTTTTAAACAAAGCCGATGAAAACAATACTATTTTATTAAAGGAACCTTTAAAACCAGGTACGTCATGGACTATTCCTGGTGGGCATAAAAGGGCTATTACAGGAGTAGATGTAGATTTAGAATTGCCCTATGGTAAAGTTAAAGCTCTAGAAGTAGTTACTCAATTAGGAGATGGAAGGCAGGTATCAGATTATTATGTAAGAGAAATTGGCCATGTAGCTACTATATATAAAGATGGGGAGTTTGTAGTAGAAACCCTTTTAGGAGAAATAAAAAACTCACCTTATAAAAGTGAAATTGTTTTTTATTATCCTTCACACGGCGATATAGAAACTGTATATATGGACAGAGATATAGAATTTAATACAAATGACGATATTAAAGATATATTAGAATATGATTTCAAAAACCCTCCATCAGAAAAGTTAATTAGCCCCATATCTCAGAATACTAAAATTAATTCATTAACATTAGAAAGTGGAAATGGAATAGTTAGAGCAGATTTTTCTAAGGAATTAGTATCAGAAATGAATGCAGGCAGCGGTTTTGAATATGAAATACTTAGAAGTATTACTAATACTTTGGGAGATTATTATGGAGTAGATAAAGTATATATCTCCATAGAAGGAAGACCCTATGCTTCGGGTCATTATGAAATAGGAGAAGATGAATTTTTTGAAGTAGATAAAGAAGGTATTAAGGAATTTAAGGAACCTCTGGATTAATAGAGGTTCCTGAAATTTTGCCCATTAAAAATTGTCATTATCTTTTTTGTTGTCGTCCTTGTTATTTTTCTTGTTGTCAAAGGCATTGTCCTTGCCTTTTTTATTTTTGTTAGAATCCTTTTTGTTTTTGTTGTTATTATTATTGTTGTTAGCCACTTTGAACCTCCTCTTTTTATTAAATATATTTCCTTATATTATAGTATTACAAATTTTACGAAAATTAATCCTATATAATAATATTTGTTAAAATAGATTTTCTATTTCCGATAAAAATCTAGAATTTTGAACTTTTTTATTGTTTTTATTAGAAATTGTAATCAGATTTAAGGATTCCTTGGCTCTGGTCATGCCTACATAAAATAATCGCCTTTCCTCTTCTAATATTTCAATATTTCCGTGATTAAATTCATCTATACTGGTGGTATTAGGAAAGTCTCCTTCAACTAAATCTACTATATAGACAATTTCAAATTCTAAGCCTTTGGCAGAATGAATAGTGGATAGTGTAATGCCAGATTTATTATTTTTCGATTGGAGGCTTAAGTATTCTAAATATTTTAATCTTCCTTTGAATTCTTTTAAATCTTCCACATTAGAGGCTATGATTTTCAAATAATACAATATAGTTTCTAGAGAATCTAAAGTAGAGCCAAGTTTTATGCAAGATTCTCTTAAATAATCCTTATATTCCAGCTCTTTTTCAATAAAAGCTATACCATCATAGGGTTTCATCTTAGATAATTTTTTAAAGCACAATTTTAAATCTAGGATATTTTTTCTATAAAATTCATTTAAACCTGGTAAGTTTAGTAATCTATCAAAGACTGAAGAATTAGAATTCATGGTTTTAATATAGTATAATTGTTTCTTTGAGATAAATCCTTTCATTTTATAATAAATTCTTTCAAAGGAATAAATATCACGTACATCATTGGCTAAACTGAAAAAGGCAAATAAATCCCCTATTATCCAATGATTAAAAAAGTTTATTTTCATATCTTTCATATAAAAAGGAATATTATTTCTCTCCAAATATTCAATAAGCCCAATAGCAGAAATATTATTTCTATATAATATAGCAGAATCCTGGTAATTTTCCTTACGCTTTAATTCATTTATTAAAAATTCATATTGTTCCACCAAATTATTTACTTTAATAATATTTACAGGCTCTATGAATTGGTTTTTAGTGGATATATTTTTATCGTATCTTAAGGTATTTTGTTTTATAAATTTATTGCAAATAGAGACTATATTTTTAGAGGATCGATAATTTTCCTCCATATAATAGACTTTAGAATTTTTGTAGGTAGAATTAAAATCAAGCAATCCCTTTGGATAAGCACCTCTAAAGCCATAGATAGATTGATCATCATCAGCTACTATAAAGAGGTTGTTTTTTGGACTGCTTAGAATTTTAATAATTTCTATTTGTATCTTTGAAGTATCCTGACCTTCGTCTACTTGAATATATTTATATCTATTTCGATATTTATTTAACAAATAACTATCTTTATTTAATATTTCCAAGGCAATAGTCAACATATCGTCAAAATCTATTAAATTATGATTTTTTTTGTATTCCTCATAAGCCTTGTAAATATCTACAAAATTTTTTATATTAGCATCAAATTTTTTTACAAATTTCTCTGGGCTAATCTGCATATTTTTAATATATCCTATGGAATTTATAAGATTTTCCAATTTTTCATCATTAATATAATCTTTATTAATAGAATAATAAATTCTTTTCAATATATTATATTTATTTAATTCCTTTTTACCATCTTCTATAAGAGTATAGAAAATTCTATTTTTATAAGCATATTCTCTTATTAATCCAAAGGAAAAACTATGTATAGTAGAAAAATGCACTGGTATATTGGAGATATCCCCATATACTTTATTAAATCTAGATTTCATATCCATAGCTGAAGCTCGACTAAAGGTAATGGATAAAATATTTTCTGGACTAATACCATAGTTTAAAATGAGATTTCCCGTTCTATGAATTAAAACAGTAGTCTTACCTGCACCAGGCACAGCCAATACCAGTGCAGGACCGTTAATATGATTTATGGCTTTTTGCTGCTCTTTACTTAAATTCATAAAAACACCTCTATTTGCTTCGCAAAAATTTTAAATTTTAAATTATGAATTTCAAATTATATTATTATTTTAGCATAGTTTAGGAAAATAATCTTTAATTTGGTATAATGTAATTATGGAAAACTCAAGGTGCTCAAAGGAATTTAAAATTTATCTTGATGCAGCCTAATTTTTTTGCTGTTTTTTTCAAAAAATCCCTTGACAAGAATTATCTTTTATTCTATACTGAATATAGTGTACTAATATATGCAGTACACATAATACACGCCATACACGGGAGGTGGCATATTGTTTAATGTAGATATTTCCAGTAGTACACCAATTTATGAACAGATAGTAGATAATGTAAAAGAGGCAGTACTTAAGGGTTTATTGGAACCTGGGGAGAAACTTCCCTCTGTAAGGGAATTGGCCAAAATGATGAGATTAAATCCCAATACAGTACAAAAGGCCTATCAGGAATTAGAAAGGCAGAAGGTAGTCATTACACTTAGAGGGAAGGGGACTTATATTTCCACAGATTATAAGCCAAGAAAGGATGAGGACAGATTAATGGAATTAAGGGAAATGTTTAAAAAAGGTCTAGTAGAAGCTCATTATCTAGGCTTTAGTGAAGAAGATATAATAAATATGATTAAAGAATTATTAGAAGAATTGGAAGGGGGGAAGCCCAATGATTAAAGGTTTAAATATAGATAAGTATTTAAGTGGAGATAAAATACTTGATAATATAAATATCAATGTAGAAAAAGGTTCTATATATGGATTAATAGGTCCCAATGGGGCAGGCAAAACCACATTACTTAAAACTTTAGTAGATATATATATACCAGAAAAGGGAGAAGTATTTATATTAGATGAGAATGTACATGAAAATACAAATATAAAATCTAAAATTGGATATGTAGCTGATAATTTAAATTTTTATCCTGATTTTAAATTGGCTGATGTAGTAGATTTTTATAGAAATACTTATGCCGATTGGGATGAGGGTAGATATATTCAGCTTAAAAGTATTTTCAAATTAGATGAAAAGAAAAAAATAAAATCCCTATCTAAGGGAATGAAAACTCAATTAGGGCTTTTATTAAATCTATCTATTAGTCCAAAGGTTTTAATACTAGATGAACCCACATCAGGCTTAGACCCTGTAATCAAAAGGAAAGGCAGAAAGTCAGCCTGCTTGTCACGCTGCGCAACAGCTATACT
>DAIMNI010000016.1:7127-19013 GCA_036720245.1 Tissierellia bacterium
AGTATTAGATATTATAATAGAAGAGGTAGCTGAAAATGAAACCACAGTTTTAATATCCTCCCATCATTTAGGGGAATTAGAAAGAATTGCAGATCATATAGGTATAATTCATGAGGGAAAGATTTTATTAGAGGACAGTATAGATCATTTGAAATCTAATGTAAGAAAAATCCAAGTGGCCTTTAAAAATGGAATTCCCGAAGAAATTGAAAACAATCCGGACATTTTAAAAATAGAAAATAGAGGTAAGGTATATGAAATTATTGTAAATGAAAATATAGATGCTTTTATTGAAAACATTAAAAAATACAATCCAATATTGTTAGAAACCATAGATATGTCCTTAGAAGAAATATTTATTTATAAAATGGGAGGTGTAGGATATGGATTTGAAGATATTATCCTTTAATAAAACCTTATTTAAAAAAGATTTTAATATGGTGAAGGTTTTAGTATTGTCTATAGCCGTAGTATTATTTATTTCGATTACAATCAATATATTATATGCAGGGAATTCTTTTAATAAACGAGAAAAAAGCTATATAGAACATGGAGATGAATATAATAGAGAAGATTTGATAGACACATATAGGGCAAGAACAGATTGGGTATTAGGCGATTTTAGTGATTTTAATATATCTAATATTTTTATTATATTTGCAATGCCTATTGCTTTAATTGCCATATTATTTGGAGAGGAGAAAAGGAAAAAGACTTTTGAAGTATTACAGGCAATGCCCTATACTAGATATGAAATATTTTTTAATAAATTATTGGTATCTTTAGCATCTATTGCATTGCCTTTTATTTTAAATGGATTGATTATGATATTGGCATTGGCTTTTTCACCTACTTTAAGGATGTTTTATTCAGTGGAACAGGTAATTAAATGGATATTAATATACTCCTATTATCAATTGCCTATTTTAGCCTTTGCCTTATTATTTGCAACTCTTACAGCTAATACAATTTCTCATGTAATCCTAACTGCAATATTTTTAATATTTCCTTTAGGTTTTGCTGTATTAATCTTTTGGAATTTGGCAGGTTTTGGCTTTAGAATATCAAGTATATTTTTTGATGATATATTAGCAAGTCTTATAATGTATACGCCAGCAGGTGTATTAATACTCCAAGGGGGTAAAATCTATCTTATATATATTTTGGCTTCAATAGTGATGATAATTATATCTAAAATATTATTTGATAAAAATAAAATTGAAAGAAATGGCGAAACTTTAGAATTTGAAAGCACTGAAGGATTTTTTAAATTTGGAGTAGCTATATGTACAGCACTTTTATTTGGAGTAGTATTTTATTGGATGTTCAGCGATTTTATTTCTCTATCCCAAGGGGCTACAATTTTAGTAATGCTCTTAGGCTATATAGTAGGGGGCATATTAGGATATTTAGCAGCTAATTTAAGCATAAAAGCCAATAGGTCTAAGGCTTAAAAGATGCACTATGGGCAGTTTACGAAACTGATGAAAAAGCACTTTCTATGTCATCCTGAGCGTAAGCTACCTATATCCCTTTCAATGGGTGTGCAGAGCCGAAGGATCTTTAAACAGCAGAAAGCCGAGATCCTTCACTACGTTCAGGATGACAGATGGCATGGGTAGGTGGCATGGGGACTTTTTGTTTGCCACCTAAGGATTTCGTATATGATTATAATCCCATTATTGGGGTAATATTATATAGTAATATACAAAAAGGACGGTCTTGGGATGAAAAATGCTTTCAAATGGTTTGATGAGAAACTTATAGATATTTTAAATCATAAATTAAACAATAGATTTTTAGATAAGTTCATGCTTTTATTTACAAACTTTGGTGGTGGAATATTCACCACCTGTTTTACATTGGTTTTAATTTTATTAGGTAATGGAAAGGCTAGATTTATAGGTTTGCAAATAGGAATAACTTTAATAATTTCCCAGACAATTACCTATAGTTTGAAGGCATTATTAGGTAGGGAAAGGCCTTATAATATACTTAAAAATTTAAATACCTTTGATATTATTTTAAAAGATCATTCTTTTCCCTCTGGCCATACTTCGGCAAGTTTTGCCATAGCCACAGCTATAGCTTTTAATATGCCTCAAATTGCTATTATAGTATATCTAATTGCCTTGATTATAGGAATTTCTAGAATATATCTTGGAGTTCACTATCCTACAGATGTGGCAGGAGGAATTATAGTAGGCATTGGATCAGCAGCTATAGTGCATTGGGGGTTCTCTTTTTTGCATTTTCAAATGCTAGTTTAAAATACTTCAAAAGTGGTATATTTTTTTATTGACAAATTTCCCAAAACAGCATATAATATTATTAAACATATGAACAAGTACTCATATATTTAATGGTTGTAAAGGGGGAATTCAATATGAAAGAGATTGTACTAGAATTAGAAGGTCTTAATTGTGCAGGTTGTGCTGCAAAAATTGAAGAACTTACAAATGATATTGATGGTGTGGATAGTGCTAGTTTAGATTTTGTAAATAAAAAATTAAGAGTAAATGTAGAAGATGAGGAATCCCAAAACATCACTAATGAAATTAAAACCATAGTAAATACCTTAGAGCCTCATGTATTGGTTATAGAAAAGGGCAAAAATAACCATTCTCATTCTCATGATCATGGTCATTCCCACTCTCACGATCACGGGGATATTAATAAAGCTGATATTCTAAAATTAATAATAGGTGGAATATTATTTATTATTCCCTATTTATTTAAATTAGAGGGTAATTTTAGACTTTTGGTTTATCTTGCGGCTTATATAGTAATTGGTCTAGAAATAATTATAATTGCCATTAGAAATGTATTGGCGGGGCAGCCCTTTGATGAATTTTTCCTTATGACTGTGGCAACGGCTGGTGCCTTTATAATTGGAGAATATCCTGAGGCCGTGGCAGTTATGCTATTTTATCAAGTAGGGGAATTTTTTCAAGGTTTGGCAGTTAGTCATTCTAGAAAGTCTATATCTTCGCTATTAGATATTAGACCAGATTATGCTAATTTAGAGACAAATGGTAAAATAGAAATTGTAGAACCAGAAGATGTCCATGTAGGGGATTATATTATAATTAAACCTGGGGAAAAAGTGCCTCTAGATGGAATCATTCTAGAAGGGAAATCCTCTATGGATACATCTAATATAACTGGAGAATCTGTACCTAGAACTGTAAATACAGGGGAGGCTATCCTATCTGGATTTGTGAATAAAGAAGGATTATTAAAAGTAGAGGTAGTTAAGGAATTTGGAGAATCTACTGTTTCTAAAATCTTAGATTTAGTAGAGAATGCCTCTTCTAAAAAAGCACCTACTGAAAATTTTATAACTAAATTTGCAAGATATTATACACCAGTAGTAGTATATACTGCACTTTTTATTGGGCTAATTGTCCCATTATTATTTGGTTATGATATTAAAGATTGGGCTTATAGGGCTTTTGTATTCTTAGTAATATCTTGTCCCTGTGCCTTAGTTATATCTATTCCCCTAGGATTTTTTGGTGGAATTGGAGGGGCTTCTAAATCTGGAATACTGATTAAAGGTGGAAATTATTTAGAAGGTTTAAATGATATAGATACATTGGTATTTGATAAAACAGGAACTATTACTAAGGGAAGCTTTGATGTAGTTAGCATAGAAGCTTATGGAGATGTTTCTAAAGAAGAAGTATTAGAATTAGCAGCCTATGGGGAAGTTTTTTCCAATCATCCCATAGGAATATCTATAGTAGAGACATATGGTAAAGAAATAGATAAAAACAAAATAAAAAATTACAAAGAAATACCAGGACATGGAATAGAAGCAGAAATTCATGGGGAAAAAGTTTTAATTGGAAATAAAAAATTATTTATGAAAAATAACATAAATATTTTAGAAAAGGATTCTATAGGAACTGTGGTATATATTGGGAAAGGCAATAGCCATATAGGAACCATAGAAATATCTGATGAATTAAAAGAAAATGTAGGAGAGCATATTAAGGATATAAAATCTCAAGGTATAAATACTATAATGTTATCAGGAGATAATGAGTTGATTGCTGAAAAGGTTGGGAATTTAGTTGGCATAGATAAAGTATATGGGGATTTATTACCTCAAGATAAGGTATCTATATTTGAAAAAATTATGGAAGAAAATCCTGGGAAAGTGGCATTTGTTGGAGATGGGGTAAATGATGCACCAGTACTAGCTAGGGCAGATATAGGTATAGCTATGGGAGGATTAGGTTCGGATGCAGCCATAGAGGCTTCGGATATAGTAATAATGACAGATGAAATTGGGAAAATTAATACGGGGATTAAAATTGCCAAAAATACTAAAAAAATAGTTACTCAAAATATAGTATTAGCTCTTGGAATAAAATTAATAGTCCTAAGCCTAGGTGTCTTTGGCAAGGCTACTATGTGGGAAGCAGTTTTTGCAGATGTGGGTGTTTCCATAATTGCTATATTTAATTCTATTAGGGCATTAAAAGTAGAAGAATAAAATATATTATAGTATAATATAATTAGGTTAGGCTATAGGTCTAATCTAATTTTTTTAATTTATTTTTTAATATGTGTTAAACTATAATTATATAAAATTATTAGAGGTGTATTTGATGAAATCTAGTTTAAACAATTTAGACAGAAAAGAAAACTATATAATACTTGCAGAAAGCGCATATTTAGATGGAGATTTGGAAAAATCCTTAAAGTTTTATTCTCGTGCTCTTCAGTTTACAAATAATAGAACAGAAAATATAGGTATATTATATAATATTGCAATAATATATGATGAAATAGATATACCAGAAAAGGCTTTAAAGATATATAATAAAATTATCCAATTAGACCATAGAGAAGCGGGAGCTTTCTACGGTATGGGTACCATGTATGAAAGATTGGGGGAAAGGGAAATTGCTTTAAAATCCTATTTTAAGGCTACAGAAATTGACCCACATTATGATAGAGCTTTTTTCTACATAGCCAATATATATGATGAAATAGGTGAAAAAGAAAAGGCAATTTTATACTATAAAAAAGTAGTAGATTTGGTACCAGAAGATTTTATGGCATATAATAATTTAGGCTCTATTTATGAGGAAATGGGTGAAAACGATAAGGCCTACAGAGCGATTATAAAAAGTTTAGACCTAAATCCAGATTACTATAGAGCATTATTTAATTTAGGTGTAATTTATAAAAAAATGGATAAGTACGAAAAAGCCATAGAATATTATGACAAATCCATAGAGAAAAACCAAAATTATTCTTACTCATATTTAAATAAATCAGCCATTTATATAGAATGGAAGGAATACGAAAAATCCATTGAAATATTATCAGAGGGAATACTACACAATCCCTATGCTGAATATCTATATTATAATAGAGCTTGCTGCTATGTAAAATTAGGTAAGATAGACAAAGCCATATTTGATTTAAGAAAATCCATAATATTGTATCCCAGTATAATAGATATGGCAAAGAAAGATGAAGATTTTAATAGTATAAGAAATGATGAAAGATTTATTTCATTAATAGAGGATAAAGATTTGATAAAATAATGTTTTTTTGTTATAAATATATTAGAATTATATAGAAAGGATTGAGTATATGATAATAATTAAGACAGAAGAAGAAATTCAAATGATGAAAAGAGCCGGTGAGATTCTAGCCAATGTCCATAAGGAATTAGCTAAAATAATAAAACCAGGTATTACTACCTATGAAATAGATAATTTTGTAGAAGAATATTTAAAAAAACACAATGCCACTCCAGAACAAAAAGGTTATAAAGGCTTTCCCTATGCTATTTGTGCCTCAGTAAATGATGAAATCTGCCATGGCTTTCCTAAAAAAGAACCATTAAAAGATGGAGATATTATAGCTGTGGATATGGTAGTAAATTTAAATGGTTGGTTGGCAGATTCTGCTTGGTCTTATGGTGTTGGAAATATTTCTGAAAAGGCACAAAAACTTTTAGATGTAACTAAAAAAGCCCTTTATATAGGAATAGAACAAGCAGTAATAGGCAATAGAATAGGAGATATATCCCATGCTATTCAGACATATGTAGAATCCCAAGGGTTTTCCATAGTAAAGGATTTTGTAGGCCATGGCATAGGAAGAAATATGCACGAAGACCCACAGGTACCTCATTTTGGTAGACCAGGTAGAGGACCTAGATTAATGGAAGGAATGGTATTAACTATAGAGCCTATGGTGAATATAGGAAAATATAATTGTACTATAGATGACAATGACTGGACAGCTAGAACCCTAGACGGCAGCCTATCAGCCCAATACGAACACACCTTAGCCATTACAAAGGACGGGCCATTGATAATAACAGATCAGGATTAGTGCACTGGGGACAGCCCGAGATCACTGAAAAAGTCTAAGCTGTCATCCTGAACGAATGTGAAGGATCTTGGCTTTTTGTAACTTAAAGATTCTTCGGCTCTGCACACCCATTGAAAGGGATATAGGTAGCTTACGCTTAGAATGACAAAAAGGTACTTTATCAGCAGTTTCAGACAGCCCCTTTAAACTATATAACGGGAAAGGGTGCTAGTACATCTTCCAGACTATAAATAAGAAATCATAGATGGATATGAGTATAATTTATGGTATAATGATTAATATATATTTGCATGGGAGGTAGATAATATGAAATTAGCAGAAGCATTAATACTAAGGGCAGATTTGCAAAAGAGAATAGAACAGCTAAAAAATAGATTGAGAAATAATGTAATGGTTCAAGAAGGGGACAGTCCAAGTGAAGATCCAGAAGTTCTTTTAAAGGAATTTGAGGATTGCCAATTGGAATTAACAGATATTATAAAAAGAATAAATAAGACAAATAATGAAACTATGTTTAATGAAAAATGGACATTAGCCGATGCATTGGCTGAAAGGGACGGATTATGGGAAAAAAGATTAGTGCTATCTTATGTGGCTGAGGAAGCTAGCATTAAACAAGATAGATATTCTAGAACAGAAATTAAATATATTAGTACAGTAAATGTAAAGGAATTACAAAAAGAAGCAGATAAATTATCAAAGGAATATAGAGAATTAGATACGCAAATTCAAGGATTAAACTGGACTATAGACTTAATCTAAAAAGTTGGTAGCTTTAATTATAAAGGTGAGTACAAAGCTAATATAACAGCTTAAGTTATATAGATGGCGGCTTTGGAGCAAGGCCTGTGGTTCGACTCCACTATAACAAATTATGCTCATAAATGTAACATCAGTACAAATAGATTGTTATTGTAACTACCATGTACTAATTTATAATTTTAGCGAGGGTGGGTAAGGGGTTATTTTAGATTGGAGTGAAGACATGAAAGCATTAAGGGAATTAGGAATTATTTTAGGAGTTTTATTTATATCTCATATAATACAAAATGCTACAAATATACCTATACCAAGTGCTGTATTGGGAATGTTTATATTACTTATACTTCTATTAACTGGAATTGTGGAATTGGAAATGATAGAAGGTGTAAGTAATTTTTTACTTGATCACCTAACATTCTTTTTTGTACCAGCAGGAATTAGTATAATGACTCAATTTGATTTAATTAAAGATACTTGGGCTAGATTTTTATTGGTAGTATTTATTTCTACAGTTTTAGTCATTGCTATAACTGGAATTGTATCCCAAGCTTTATTAAAAAGAAAGGAGAGGAAAGGTATATGAGTTATTTTGACACACCACTTTTTGGAGTACTTATATCTATTGTAGCCTTTGAAATAGGATTATGGCTCAATAAAAAAACTAAATCTGCTCTATTAAATCCTTTAATTATAGCTGTTGTTTTAATAATAGCTTTTTTACTAGGCTTTAATATAGATTATGAAATATATAATAAAGGTGGAAGCATAATATCTTTTTTCTTAGGACCTGCTACGGTAGTTTTGGCAGTGCCTTTATATAAGCAAATAGAAAGGCTTAAAGAAAACGCCTTTCCTATAATTGCAGGAATCTTAGTAGGTTCCATTGTAGCAATATTTAGTGTAGTTTATTTTGGAAAATTATTTAAATTAGATGAAATAATAATACTATCCTTAATACCAAAATCTACAACGGCAGCAATTTCCATGGAAGTATCTAAAGAAATTGGAGGAATACCAGCATTAACCATGGCAGCCACAGTAATTGCAGGAGTTTTTGGAAATATTATAGGGACATCAATATGTAAATTATGTAGAATTGAAGATAGAATATCTATAGGAATAGGTATAGGTACAGCTTCCCATGCCGTAGGTACAGCAAAAGCTATGGAATTAGGAGAGATAGAAGGGGCAATGAGTTCATTGGCTATAGGCATGGCAGGGCTTATTACTGTAATAATTGTACCTTGGCTTATTAAAATATTATTATAATTTTTATTTTAGAAAGGGATACTTAATGAGATATATTATACCAATATTTGTAGGGGCAGTTATTGGCTATATTACCAATTGGCTTGCCATTAAAATGTTATTTAAGCCTCATTATGAAAAGAGAATTTTTGGAATTAGAATACCTTTTACCCCAGGGCTTATTCCCAAAGAAATGAATAGAATAGCTCGTAGTATTGGGGATACAGTAGGAGAATATCTTTTATCTCCTGAAATAATTATAGATTCCATATCCAATAATGATAATAATGAAAAATTTCAAAAATGGATTGTGGAAAATATAAACAAATTAAAGGAGAATGAAAAAACTTTAAAGGAATTAACAGGTCTTTCTCAGGAGAAATTTGGGGAATATCAAATAACAATTGAAAATAATATAGTAAAACTTATTAATTCAAAAATGGAATTTGAAGAATTTGAACAAAAGCCTATTGGAGATATAATTCCAGAAAAGATGATTATAAATTTAAAAACATATATTGATAATCACAATGAGGATATTGTAAATGAAATTAGAAATAGCTTTAAAACAGCTAATACTGAAGTCAGAATAAAAAATGACATTAGGGGAACTGTTTCAAAAAATGTAGGCAAAATTATAACTAAGCTTATTCCTATAGAGGTCATTGTAGATAAGATATACAATATTATAGAAAATTATCTTTATAATCCAAGGATTAATGAAGATATTGCCTTTCTATTAGATATTTCCATAGATAAAATTCTAGAAAAAGAAATATCCATGGAAAAATTAAATGAAAATATCTATACTATTATACATGAAAATTTAGATAAAATTGTAAATATGTCAATATCTAATATATTAGGGAATATGAAAGAAGATACAATTAATAAAATAGCCGATTTTTCAAAATCAGCTTTCGAGTGGTTTACAAAAAATAAATTGCTAGATATTGTAGAATTATTTAATGTATCCAAAATAATAGAAGATGAAATAAATGCCTTTGATGTAGCCTTTGCTGAAGAAATTATACTTGAAATAGCCAGTAAAGAATTAAGGGCAATCACTTGGCTAGGGGCATTATTAGGTGGAGTAATGGGAATATTAATGCCATTTTTGTCGTAAATATTGGTACCTGGTACTGACTTACTGACTTATCGAAGATTATTGGAGGAATTTATATGGACAAGGATATGGAGAAATTAGAATTTTATGGGGGAGAATGGGTATCCTTTCTGCCCTTTATAGTATTTTTAGGAATGATTATATTAACCACCTTTTATTTTGGCTCTATTTCTGACGGTGCCCTTTGGGTACCAGCTTATATAGCTTTAGTAGTGGCATTTTTCTTTGCAAGGGATAAAAAAATATATGCCAATACTATTATTAATGGCATGGCTAGCAAAGATGCTATAATACCAATTGTATGTTGGATTTTTGCAGGTGTATTTGCAACAGTTCTTCGTGCCTCAGGTTTAGCCAATGGAATTGCAGGGCTATCAGCTTCTATTGGAATACAGGGAACATTTTTTATTGTGATTTCCTTTATATCTTCAGCAATACTTGCAACAGCTACAGGGACAGGATTTGGTACTATTGCAGCTGGAATGAGTGTACTTTATCCAGCGGGTATTGCATTGGGGGCTCATCCTCAGCTTTTAGCAGGTGCAATTATTTCCGGAGGTGCCTTCGGGGATAATTTAGCACCAATATCTGATACCACAATTTGCTCAGCTACATCTCTAGGCGTAGATGTACCGGGAGTAGTTAGGTCTCGTTTAAAATACGCACTATCAGCAGGTATAATAACCATTATTGGAATAATAATTATTGGTTCGGGCTATGAAGGAGGAGTGGCTACTACAGAAATAATTGAATACAATCCTAAAACACTATACATGCTAATACCAGTTGTACTAACCATATGGATAGCTATAAAAACTGGAGATATAATAATTGCCACCATATGTGGAATGGTATTAGCCAGTATTACAGGTATTGCAGCAGGTTTAATTGATTTTATTCAAGTAGACCCTATTGGGGAAATTGCCAAGGATGCTTTGATTAAAGTTTCGGGAGAGGGTTTAGACAGAACTATTGGAGGGATTATCTATAATGGCATCAATGGAATGTTACAGGTAGTGGTATTAGCATTATTATTATTTGGTTCCATTGAGATTATGAGGGCAGGAGAAGGAGATATAAAATTATTAAAGGCCTTAGGTAATTTAGTAAAAGGACCAAGAGGGGCAGAATTTATCATAAGTATAATGGTAATACTTCTTTCTTCATTAATGGGATTAAATGCACCAGCAATATTAGCTATTGGGCCTTCTTTTGCAAAACCTCTTTCAGAACAATATAATATAAGTCCATATAGAACTGCTAATTTACTAGATGCCCAATCTAATACCTTAGTATATGCACTACCTTGGACACCTGCCATAATTTATACTATTGGGTTTGCCAAAAATACGGCTTATCCACTAGGGGCTGCGGAGATAGCTCCCTATGTATTGTATGCTTATGCAATGCTTTTGACTATGTTTGTTACAATAATTTTTGGCATTGGAAGATATGATAATATGGAGGGGAAATATAATGGAAAAAACAATAGAAACTAAAATAGATGGATTTACCATAAGATTTGCAGAAGAGGAAGATACAGCTTTAATTTTAAGTTTTATAAAAGGCCTTGCCGAATATGAAAAGTTGTCCCATGAGGTGGTAGCCACAGAGGATATTTTGCGGGAATCCTTATTTAAGCAAAAGGCTGCAGAAGTAATTATTGGAGAATATAATGGTAAGCCAGTAGGATTTGCACTATTTTTCCACAACTACTCTACATTCTTAGGTCAACTAGGGCTTTACTTAGAAGATTTATTCATAGTGCCTGAAATGAGGGGAAAGGGCTTTGGTAAAACCATGCTCTCCTTTTTAGCTAAAATTGCAGTATATAGAAATTGTGGTAGATTTGAATGGTGGTGCCTAAACTGGAATGAGCCATCTATTAAATTTTATAAAAGCATAGGAGCAGTACCAATGGAAGAATGGACAACCTTTAGGGCTACGAGAAGGGAATTAGAGGATTTGGCAGGAGAGTTTTAGATTAAGAAAGATAGCTAGGGAATTTTCCTAGCTATCTTTTAGCTTTTAGGTGAGAAATGAATGAAAAAATATTACAACTTCAAATGAATATGATGAAAAAATATTTAGAATATTTATTGAAATATGAATTCGCCTATGCTATAATGAAATTGAAATAAAATTTCAACTTATTTATAGAAAATAAAACAAATATTTAGCCTTTAGTTTTTTAGAATATAGTTCTAAATTGCTATCTAATTTGCAAACCTAACTAGACTAATATTTACATAATCTAAGTTTTAATCTAGAAAAGGCTTTCAAATAGAAAAAATAGATTAAGGGGGAATATTAAGTGAAGAAATATTCAAAGCTTTTGGTTTTAGTATTAATTTTGTCTATTGTACTAACGGGTTGTGGTGGAG
>DAIMNI010000016.1:19046-38506 GCA_036720245.1 Tissierellia bacterium
AAGATGCTACAAATAAATCAGGAAAGGCAGGCAGCAATGAGCAAGGTATGCCTACTGAGGAAGTAACATTAAAATTTGCGTATTTTGATGGGGGATTTGGTGGTGAATGGGCTGAGTGGTTAAAAACTGAATTTGAGAATAAATATCCAAATGTTACAGTTGAGCTTACAGGGGATGCTAACTTATTAGAAACTCTAACTCCAATGATAGAAAGTGGAGTAGATGCACCAGATGTTTTTATGAATCTTGGTTCTAAATGGGAAACTTGGGGACCTCAAGGTTTAGTAATGGATTTAACAGATCTCTATGAAAGAGAAGTGCCAGGAACAGGCATGGCTCTAAATGAGTACATGACAGATGCAGCTAAAGACAAGTTCTTCTTTGATTTAGGAACAGATGATTCGGAGGTTAAAAAATATGCAATTCCGTGGACTGCTGGTCCTATGAGCATTGTTTACAATGTAAATATGTTTGAAGAGCATGGATGGGAATATCCCGAAACATGGGGAGAATTTGAGGAGCTATGTGAAACCATTAAAGCTGAGGGAATTGCACCAATAACTTATCCGGGGAAATATCCAAACTATATGAGGCCACTTATAAGATCATGGCAAATACAATCTATGGGACCAGAAAAATTCTTGGGGGAATATAAAAATCCTACTAGTCCTGAAATATATGGGGATCCAGCTATATTAGAATCCTTCACTAAATTTAAAGAACTATTCGACAAAGGTTGGATAATGAAGGGTACTACAGGACTTGATCATACCCAGGTTCAAATGGAGTTTATAAATAATAAGGTTGCTATGATACTTAATGGTTCTTGGTTAGAACAAGAAATGCAAGAAGTATGGCCAGAGGGCTATAAAATAGCATTAGGACCAATTCCACAAGCAGGAAAAATAGATAAGCCTACAGCATTTCTAAATGTAGGGGGAGATTATCTTGCTATTTATGGTGACACAAAGGTTCCAGAAGTGGCTAAAGAGTTCTTATTATTTAGTGTAACACCTGAAGCTAATAGGGCCTTTTTAGAAATATCTGGTGGATTGAGACCTTTTAAATTTGACTTTGATGATGTTGAGGTTTCAGATTTTATAAAATCATGCCAAGACATTGTATCAAATCCTGATTACTTCCAATTTACAGACTCTGGTAGTAATCCACTTATGTATCAACCTCTTGGGAATGACCTTTTAAATGAAATAGCAACTGGTGAAACTACACCTGAAGAAGCTGCTAAGACATTTTTAAAAGAGGCAGAAACTGAATATAATAATGCGAAAAAGGATTTAGGATTGTAGAAAAAAATACAAGTACTATAACCATATGAATTCTCTACAGAGTAAAATTGTAGAGAATTCATATGGAATATGTCTAGGTAAAAGGAGTGAATGTTTTGGCTGGAAGTTCAAGGTTTAAAAAGAATAAAAGTATTAAAGATGCAGAAGATATGGCAATTAATACTAAAAAGAAAGACAAGTCCCAAAGCATTTTTATATTTTTAATGTTACTTTGGCCTATGATACATTGGCTTACATTTACATTACTTATGAATATTCAAACGGTTGTTTATTCTTTTCAAAAAATTAATAAATTTACAGGTCAAGTTAGATTTGCAGGCTTGGAAAATTATATAGAACTTTTTGAAAAGATATTTAGAAATTTAGGTTCTTGGGGGACTGCTTTTAGGAATACATTTTTATGGTTAGGAGTTAATGTTTTAATAGTAGTACCTTTGTCTTTAATAATTGCATATTTTCTATCGAAAAAGATACCATTTTATCGATTTTTTAATACAGTATTGTTTATACCAAATATTATCTCTATAGTAATTTTAACAATGGTATGGTCTTTTGTTTGGGGACCTACTCAGGGGATCGTTAATACCTTACTAGAACTTTTGGGTTTAGGGAAATATACTCGTATTTGGTTAGGGGATCCTAAAACTGCACTACTAAACATTTTCTTATATAAAGTTTGGGCTGGTATAGGGTTTAATAATCTAATATTAAGTGGTGCAATTGCTAAAATCCCAAGAGAGGTTTTAGAGGCTGCAGAAATTGACGGTACATCAAATTGGCAGGAATTCTTCCATATAATAATTCCAAGTATATGGCCTACTATATCAACTTTAACCATATTGGGAGCAACTGGGGCATTTACAATATTCTTAATACCAGATTTATTAACTGGTGGACAATATGGAACTACAACTATTACATTAAAAATTGTTAATGAGGTTTTAGCTGGAGGAAGTTATGGTATGGCTTCAGCAGCGGGTATTACTATAGGAGTTTGTGGATTTTTGGTTGTTTATTTAATAAAGCTATTTTTAGATAGAATGGAAGAAAAATGGAGTTAAAATGGGAGGGAAAATAATGGAAAGAAAATTTAGCAAACCTGTTCTAATTTTAGTGGAGATATTATTATTTATATATGCAATTTCCTTAATATTTCCATATATATGGGTATTAATTAATTCTTTTAAAACTGTTCCTGAATTTTATTCCAATACATGGGGGATGCCAGAAAAATTTAGCCCTAATAATTATATTAGAGCTTTAAAAGAAACTAATATGTTATCTTATTTTAAAATAAGTTTTATTGTAACAATTATATCTACAGCTTTGCAACTTGTTCTATCGGCTGGGACTGCCTATGTGTTGGCTAATTATAAATTCAAATCAAATAAACTTATTTATAGTTTAGTTATAGCTGGATTTTTACTTCCTTCTATTGGGACTCTTGCCCCTTTATATGTATTTATGAAGAAAACACATCTTTTTAATGTATACGGGCTCATAATTATGTATGCAGGAGGAATGGGCGCTAGTATGTTAATTTATTATTCTTTTTTTAAAAAAATACCTTGGAGTTATGCTGAGGCTGCCTTTATTGATGGGACTAGTCATTTTACTGTATTTTGGAAGATCATGTTTCCCATGGCTAAAGAAGCAACTATTGCAGTTGGTATAATTAATGCCATTGGAATATGGAATGATTACTTTATTCCTTCAATATTACTTACAAATCCTAAAGTTCAAACAGTGGCAGTGGGTTTAAGAAGGCTACAGGTACAGCAACAATATAATGCAACTTGGACTGTATTATTTGCAGCAGTAATTATTGCTACAATTCCAACAATATTATTATATGTTTTATTCCAAGATAAAATTTACAAAGGATTTCTTATGGGAGGGCTTAAAGAATAATAATACCGAAATAATTTAATTATTTAAAAAGTCATATTGATAATATTTAAGGAATAAGGGGGTAAATAATAAAATGGCATCTATTGTATTTAAAAATGTATATAAAGTATATGATGATAACGTAACTGCTGTTGAAGATTTTTCTTTTGAAGTGAAAGATAAAGAATTTATTGTTTTAGTAGGGCCTTCAGGCTGTGGGAAAACTACTACATTAAGAATGGTAGCGGGATTAGAGGAAATTACGTCTGGCGAATTGTATATTGATGAAACATTGATAAATGGTGTGCCACCAAAGGATAGGGATATTGCAATGGTATTTCAAAACTATGCACTATATCCACATATGAGTGTTTATGACAATATGGCTTTTGGTTTAAAAATGAGAAAAGTAGATAAAAATGAAATTGATAAAAGAGTAAAAGATGCTGCAAAAATTTTGAATATAGAAGAATATTTAGATAGAAAACCTCGTGCACTATCGGGAGGACAGAAACAGAGGGTTGCTATAGGAAGAGCTATAGTTAGAAATCCTAAAGCATTTTTAATGGATGAACCTCTTTCTAATTTAGATGCTAAACTTAGAAATGAGATGAGAAGAGAGCTTATAAAACTTCACAAAAGGCTAGATACCACCTTTATGTATGTTACACATGATCAAACAGAGGCAATGACATTAGGGGATAGAATTGTGGTAATGAAAGATGGGGTGATTCAACAAAGTGGAACACCACAAGAAGTCTACGAGCGCCCTGCTAACGAATTTGTAGCTAGCTTTATAGGAGTACCTCAAATAAACTTATTTGATGCTGAACTAATTTTAGAGGATGACAGGTATTACCTGCTATTTCATAATCATAAGCTAAGAATATCTAAAAATACTAACGAAATTCTTAAATCAAAGGGTATAAAAAATCAAGCTATTAAATTTGGCATAAGACCTGAAAGTATAATACTTACAGATAAAAATCCTGAAAGTTTTGAAGTAAATACAGATGTCCTAGAATTAATGGGAAATGAAATGCTAATGCATAGCGATTTATATGGAGAACCTTTTACAATAAAAGCTCAAACTAGATTTGATATTAAAACTAATGATAAAGTAAATGTATCTTTTATGCCTGATAATATATATTTGTTTGACAATAAGACAGGATGCAATCTATTATATTAATTAAAAGCCTTTATTTTCATTGAATTTAAGATGAAAAGCATATTAAAGGAGGCAGCTGTAACTATGGAGAATATAAAATATTATGAAACTGAAAATATATGTGCACTTGGTATACCAGTTATTCAGAAAATAAAAATTGAAGATTGTATCAATGTTACAGAATATGCAGTAAAGCCTAAGTATAATATAGAGATGTATGAAGACAAGGTGAAAATTTTCACATATAGTATAAATTTACCAGGGGATCAATTAGGTTTTAAATCCATTATAAAGAATAGTAAATTTATTAAAGATGTCCAGCTGATAATAAGAAATGAAAAAGCTGAGATAGTATTTTACTCTCATAATAATATATCCTTTAAAGTATTCGATGTAAAAAGAAGGTATAGTAAAGTAGAAAATAATATATATGAGTTTAGAACCTATATAAATATATTATCTAAGAAAAGAGATATAGAAACTTCCAAACTAATAGTCATTGATCCAGGTCATGGTGGTTCTCAGCTTGGGGCAGTTGATAATTTTTTATATGAAAAACATTTAAACTTTGATATATCTAATAGATTAGCAAAGAAATTAAAGAAAAAAGGATATGAGGTATGTTTAACAAGGGATAGTGATGAAGATATTGGATTATTAGACAGAACAGATATGGCAAATTTGTTACAGGCAGATTTATTTTTTTCAGTTCATAATAATTCTGTACCATTAGATATGTCTATAGAAACTGTACATGGACTTCGAGGTATTACAATTTTATATAATTCGAATGCACCAAGGTCAGGGAAAAAGTTTGGGACTATTTTGTTAGAAGAAATTGCCAATAAGATAGGTACAAACACTACCCCCTTTCAAGACAGACCTGACCTTGGGGTTTTAAATTCCTGTTGGTGTCCGGCTATTATATTGGAAGCTAGCTTTTTATCAGATGATTCTGATGCCAAGATAATGATGCATAGAATATATAGGGAAAAGATAGCTGAAGCCTCATCAATGGCGGTAGAAAATTATTTTAATTCTATTGAGGGGGTATACTAAATGATGCCAAAAAATTATGGGGAACTTACATCATTAAGTATAGAAGAACAAAGGCCTTTTGTTGAATACGGCGGGGTAGATAAATATCCAGTTTTAAGTGGAGAAAAAATTAATATAAATGTTTTTTCTAAATACAATGGCGATTATTCTGCTCTAGAAAGATATGATGATATTTCCTATAGAGTATTTATTAAATCAGGCAATGAAGAATATGAAGAAATTACAAAAGGTTATACTAGACCAATACCGATTATGGAGGAATTTTCCCTTCATTATGACAAAAATTTAGAAGCAGGTTTATATGAAATACTAATATTTGTTAAAAAGGCCAATTATATTGGGCAATATAATGCCAAATATGGAGACTATGATAATCTTTATAATTTTAAATTTAATTGTTATGATAGATTTAATAAGGAATATAAAGTTTCAGAAGATTTACCAGGGAATATAGTTAATAATGGTTTAGCGGTTGAGGATGAAAATTTTATTTATTATGTAAATAGAATTGGGGATATTTACGGTACTTCGACAGATTGTTTATATAGGATAAAAAAGAATAGGAATGAAAAAGAATTATCTAATTTAAACTTTAATACAAGGCTTATAGAAGATAGAGTATGGAATTTATATATAGTGGATAATTGGATTTATTATAGTAATTGGATTAATCCTTTCAAACATGGAATTTATAGAGTAGATATTGATGGAAAAAATAGAAGACTAATAGCCAATGAACCAGTTAGCAATATGGTGGTAAGAGGAAATTGGATTTATTATATTAGAATGACAAATTATCATTCGGTAGAAAAAAACAATATATATAAAATATCCATAGACGGTTCTTGCAGAATACAATTAACACAGGATGCAGCTGAAGACATGGCAATATCAGGCGATTGGATTTATTATGTAAATAAGATGGATAAATATAAACCCTATAGGGTCAAAATTGATGGATCAGAAAGACAAAAAATTTGTGACGATGAAACTTTATTTATGACAGTTTATAAGGATACCATATACTATAGCAATTACGAAGATGAATGTAAACTATATAAGATACACATGGGTAGTAATGAAAAAACAAAGCTTATTGATGATAAAGTCTCTTTTTTCAATGTTTTTGAAAACAAAATATACTATGTAAATGAATTAGATAATGGTGCTTTATATTTATTTAATACAAATAATGGTAAAAAAATAAAACTTACAAATATTAAAGGTTCAAATATAATAATACTTAAAGACATGATTTATTATGGGGGTATTTTTTATAATAACAAACATTATATAAAATAGATATGGAGGTCTTTTAATGTATTTAATAGGAATTGATGGCGGAGGAACCAAGACAAAAGGATATGTTTCAGATTTAGAGGGAAATGTTTTAGCCTCAGCTATTGGTGGCAGTTCCAATTATTTATCAGCAGGTAGAACTATAGCTAAGGGATCCTTAGAACAAGTAATAAATTCTCTTTGCAATAAAATAAATATAAATAAAAAACAAATAGAAATCATATCCCTAGGTTTGGCAGGGGTTGGAAGAGAAGAAGATAAAAAGGTCATAGAAGAAATAATAAGGGAAATAGGAATTAATAATAAAGTCATAATAAATAATGATGCATACATATCCCTAGTTGGTGCTCATGGGGAAGAGAAAGGGATTATAACCATAAGTGGTACAGGTTCGATTTCCCTAGGGATAGATAGTAATAATAAACTATATAGAACTGGTGGATGGGGGCATATATTAGGAGATGAAGGAAGTGGCTATTATTTTGGTAAGGAAGGACTTGTAGCCATAATGAAGGCATATGATGGTAGGGTAGAGGACACCAGTATAAAACAGAAAGTACTAGATTATTTAGGTTTTGATACTGAAGATAGGATACCTAAATATGTATATAGCAATATTGAGGAAAAAGATAAAATTGCAAAACTCGCACCTCTAGTGATTGAAGCAGCTAGTGAGGGGGATAAAATAGCTGTAGAGATTATAAATAAAGGAATTTTAGATTTAATAGATTTAACCGACACTAATTATAAAAAAATTAGCGAACCTGTAAATATAGCTTTAGCAGGAGGCATACTTGAAAAATCAACATTTATTAGGGAAAATTTTGTTAGAAATTTAAAAGACAAAAACCCTCAATATAATGTGATTGAAAATAAATTTAATAGTGGAATAGGTGCTCTTATATTGGCATGGAAATATAAGGGTATTAAATATAAAGAGGATAAGATATTAAAACAAATTAAGGATGTGGACGAAAATGCCAAAAATGGTTCTGACTAAAATACGGCATGGTATGAATAGCTTTACACCCTCAGAGAAAAAAATAGCAAATTATATATTAAAAAACCCTAATGAAGCTATGAAATTATCAGTTGCAGAAATGGCAAGGAAAAGCAATACAAGTGAAGCTAGTGTAGTTAGATTTTGTAAAACTCTTGGTTTAGAAGGTTATCAAGATTTAAAAATTGGTATATCTTTAAGTACTGTAGACAATTCAAAGAATAAAAAAATAATACATGAGATAATTAATGTAGATGATTCACCATCTACTATAATGGAAAAAATGGCTTTAGGGAGTATTCAAGCTATTGAGGAAACAAGACAAATTTTAAATCCCAAAAGTTTAGAAAAGGCAATTGAGGCTATAGACAGTGCGGAAAGAATATATTTTTTTGGTGCAGGTGCCTCATCTATTGTAGCCTTAGATGCTCAGTATAAATTTACTAGAATAAATATTCCAAGCTTCATGTATTTTGACAATCATATAGAAATAACCTCGGCTGTACATTTAACTGAAAAAGATGTGGCAGTGGGAATATCTCATTCAGGCAGAACTAAAGATACTATTCATATATTGGAAATTGCAAAAAAAAGAAATGCTACCACTATAGCTATAACTCAATATGGGAAAAATCCTATTGAAGAAGTTTCAGATATTGTTTTACATACAGCAAGTGTAGAAAATAATTTTAGATCTGGTGCTATGGCTTCTCGAATAGCACAATTATATGTTATAGACAACCTTTTTATAGGCGTAGCTTGCAAACGATATGATGATGTGAATAGATATTTAGAAATAACTAGAAAAGCCTTAGAATTTGAAAAATATAGATAAAATATTGGAGGTTATGTATGGAATTAATAACGGAAAAATCTAATGATAGAACTAAAGATATAGATAAAAAATCTACTATGGAAATATTAAAGATAATGAATGAGGAAGATAAAAAAGTAGCCTATGCAGTAGAAAAGGAATTACCTAATATAGCTAAGGCAGTAGATAAAATAATTAAATCCTTTAAAAGGAATGGAAGATTAATATATATAGGTGCTGGAACTAGTGGAAGATTAGGAATTTTAGATGCTTCAGAGTGTCCTCCTACTTTTAGTACAAATAGGGGCCAGGTAATTGGAATAATAGCAGGAGGCTATAATGCCATAACAGAAGCTATAGAGGGGGCAGAGGACAATACAGAAGCAGGAAAAGAAGATTTAAAAAATATTAATCTTAGAGAAAGAGATACTGTAGTGGGGATTACAGCTAGTGGTAATACACCTTATGTACTAGGAGCTGTTGAATATGCCAATAGTATAGGTGCCACTACTATTGGGCTATCATGTAATAAAAATAGTCAGCTTCCACAATTAGCAAGTATTCCAATAACACCAATAGTAGGACCAGAAGTAATTACAGGCTCTACTAGACTGAAGGCAGGTACTGCACAAAAAATGGTTTTAAACATGCTTACTACTGCTTCTATGATAGGGATGGGAAAGGTATATGGCAATTTAATGGTGGATTTAAATCCATCTAATGACAAATTAATAGATAGATCTAAAAGAATTATTATGGAAGCTACAGGTATAGATGAAGAAAATGCAGAAAGGTATTTAGAACTATCAGAGAACAATCCTAAAATAGCAATAGTAATGATAGAAGCTAATATCACTTATGAAGATGCAGTTGATGTATTGGATAGGTTTGATGGTTCAATTTATAAAGCAATAGAATGAAAACTAGCACTTTAGGAGGGACTAAAATGTTTAATGCTTTAATAGTATGTTCAGGTGGAATGTCCAGCGCTATAGTAGTAAATGCAATAAAATCTGAAGCTCAAAAGCAAAATATAGAAATTAATGTTAAATCAATAGGTACTGGAGAATTTAAAAGTGAAATTAAAAATAATTGGGATTTAATTTTAGTAGCACCACAGATAAGGCATAGGTTTGATGATTTAGAGCTTCAAGCCAAAGAAATGCAAATATCTATAGAGTTAATATTACCTCAAAATTATAGTCCATTAGGAGGAACAAATTTAATAGAGCAAATTAAAAAACACATGTAAGAGGGAAAACTATGGAAAAATTTCTTCAATGGCTTGAAAAAAATTTAATATTACCTATGGCAAGATTATCAGAAGAAAGGCATTTTAAAGCTATACGTGATAGTATTGGTTATATTTCGCCATTAATAATGATAGGATCAATTTTTTTAATAATTGCCTATCCACCAATACCAAATTTAGCAGAAAAAATGGGTTTAGAGCTAGTAGAAAATATTTTAATACCATATAGACTTACTATAGGATTAATATCTCTATATGTATCTTATGGTATTGGGTATAGCTTAGGCACATCATATGAATTAGATGGAATATCCTGTGGAATATTGGCAATGACATCCTTTATCATGACTACAATTCCTTTGGATATGAAGGAAAAAGGATTTGTATTACCAATGGATAGCCTTGGTGGTTCGAGTTTGTTTACGGCCATATTAATATCAACACTTACTGTAGAGTTAATAAAGGTATTAGGCTCAAAAGATTTAATAATAAAAATGCCAAAAAGTATACCAGATTCAGTAATTAAACTTTATAAAAACTTAAGACCTATAGCATCTATTATATTAATTATTTGGATAGTAAGGGTAGTAATAGGCTTTGATATACAAGGATTTATTATAAATTTATTTAATCCATTAGTTAAAGCGGTAAATACATTTCCAGGTACATTAATAATAATTTTGTTAATTACACTATCATGGGTAGTGGGTATACATGGAATTTCAGTAGTAGGTTCAATAATTCGTCCCATATGGCTAGTGTTAATTAGTGAGAATATGGTGGCCCTTGCAGAAGGTGCTAAAATTTTACCAAGTATTGTATCAGAGCCTTTTTTCCAGTGGTTTGTATGGATAGGTGGTTCAGGAGGGACTTTAGGCTTGGTACTACTTTGTTTAAACTCCAAATCAGACTATTTAAAAAGCCTAGGAAAGTCAAGTATAATGCCAGGAATTCATAATATAAATGAACCAATTATATTTGGTGCCCCCATAGTGTTAAATCCATTGTTAGGCATACCTTTTGTTGTGAGTCCTCTTATAACTGGAACTATAAGTTATTTTGCAATGTATTTTAATTTAGTAGCAAGACCAGCAATTATACCACCTTGGACATTACCAGCACCTATAGGAGCCTATTTGGCAACTAATGGGGACTGGAGAGCAATTGTTTTAGTAATTGTAAACATAGCGATTATGACAGCAATATATTATCCATTCTTCAAGGCATATGAAAAACAATTACTACAAAAAGAACAGGGAAAAGATACGGTAACTGAATAATAAAAGGCACCAGTTTTACTGGTGCTTTTTAGAGGCATAAATACGCAAATTGGAGGAGATAAAATGGACAATTTAGAAGAAATAGTATTTTCTATAATCGTACATGGGGGTAATGCCAGGGCTAAAGCTTATGATGCACTAAGGGCTGCACAAAATGGTGATTTTAAAGAAGCAGAAGAATTTTTAAAAGAAGCAGAAGAAGAATTAGGAAATGCCCATAAAATTCAAACTGATATTATTCAAAAAGAGGCTGCTGGGGAGAAGATAGATATTTCAGTTTTATTTGTACATGCTCAGGATCATTTAATGACTGCCATAGCTGAAAAAGGTCTAATAGAAAATATGATAGATTTATATAAAAGGATAGATAAGCTAGAAAATGATAAATATAGTAAAAAAAATATTTAACTCAATTTAGTAGGTGATAGAATGAAAAAGCTAATTATAAATGCAGATGATTTTGGATTAACAAAGGGAATAAATAAAGGTGTAATTAAGGGTATAAAAGAAGGTATTGTAAGTAGTACAACGGTAATGATAAATATGCCATATGCTTATGAAGGCATTGAAATTTTAAAATCCATGGGTTTTAAATCAGCTGGGGTCCATTTGACATTAACTGCAGGTAGTCCAACACTTCCCATAGATGAAATACCTTCCTTAGTAAATAATGAAGGCAAGTTTTATAAAAGAAGAAATGAATTATTTCCAAAACTATTGTTAGAAGATGCGGAAAAAGAACTTCGAAACCAAATTGAACTTTTTATAAAAGCAGGTCTTAAGCCTTCTCATTTAGACGGGCATCATCATATTCAAATGTATGATGGACTTAGGGAAATAGTAGCTAAATTAGCAAAGGAATTTAATTTGCCTGTAAGATATGCAAATGAAGAAACCAAAAAATACTTAAAACAGAATAATATAATCACAACAGATGGCTTTTCTATGGAGTTTTATGGAGATAAGGCCTGTATAGATACTATTAAGGAAAATTTAATGAATTTTAATGGAGAGACTTTTGAATTCATGTGTCATCCTGCCTTTGTAGATGAGGAATTAATGGGACTTAGCAGTTATAATTCATATAGGGGAAAAGAGCTATTTATATTAACAAATAAAGATTTAATGAATTGGATAAAAAGTAATGGATTTGATTTAATAGGCTTCAATGGATTATAATATAGGGGAATTATATATAGATTTAAACCCAAGTGTCAGGGTAATATAATATCAAATCGTTGAAAGGCAGGTAATATTATGTTTAAATTTATGAAAAAGAATAAGGAGGTAGAACTAATATCTCCGATTACAGGCAATATAATTCCCTTAGAAAAGGTTCCAGACCCTGTATTTTCTGAAAAGATAATGGGAGATGGGATAGCCATAGAACCAAGTGAAGGTAAGATCTTATCCCCAATTGATGGAAAAATAGCTACAATTTTTCCCACAAATCATGCCATAGGTTTAGTTAATAAAGAAGGTTTAGAAATACTTATTCATATAGGAATAGATACTGTAGAATTAAAGGGGGAGGGCTTTAATAGAATTGCAGAAGAGGGAGCAGATGTAAAAAAGGGAGATCCACTAATGGAAATAGATTTAGAAAAGATCAAGAATGGCGGAAAATCCACTATAACTCCAATAATCATAACCAATATGGACAAAGTAGACAAAATAAATAAAAATACTGGCAAGGTAGAAAGAGGAAATAATTCTATATTGACAGTGCATTTAAAATAGGAGGAAAAAAATGATTATAGAAGAAAAGATTATATATTTAGAAGAATATCTTAAAAAACTATGTAAGGATCAAGTATTTCCAGGGGCCTATTATGGAATTGTAACAGAAGATGAATTTTATTCTAATTATTTGGGTAATTCACAAATAGTACCAAATGTAGAAAAGGTAGAGAAAAATACTCTATATGATTTAGCCTCTATGACAAAAGTAATATCTACTACAACAGCTATAATGATTTTAATGGAGAGAGGATATTTCACTTTAGACACTTTTGTATCTGATATTTTACCAAGATATAAAAATAGAGGCGTTAAGATTAAACATTTGCTTACCCATACATCTGGTCATGATGCTGATATTGACTGTAAAAAAATGAATAGAGAAGAACTAATTAATGCGATTTATGATTCTAAAATAGATTCAAATAAATTTGAAAAAAAAGTATTATATTCTGATATAGGCTATATTCTTTTAGGGTTTATAGTAGAAGAACTAACTGGCTCTCTTGAAAAATTTGTACAGAAAAATGTATTTGAACCCTTGGATATGAAAGAAACTTTTTTCAATCCAGATGAAAAATATATAAGTCGTTGTGCCGCTACAGAATATTGTAAGATGAGAGAAAAAATGATAAAAGGCATAGTACATGATGAAAAAGCCTATGTTTTAGGAGGGGTAGCTGGTCATGCTGGGTTATTTTCTACAGTAGAGGATATTTCCAAATTTATTAAAATGTACTTAAATGATGGAATTTATAATGGGAAACAAATACTAAATAAACAAACTATAGATTTAATGGCAAAATGCCATACAGAAGGTATGGATTCGGAAAGGGGATTAGGCTGGATAGTTAAAGGTGAAAATAATATATTATGTGATATAGCTAGTCCTAAAACCATATACCATAGTGGATTTACTGGTACCTCCATAATAATGGATTTAGAATATAAAAAGGGATTTGTACTACTTACAAATAGAGTACATCCTTCAAGGGAGAACAATAAATTAGTAGATCTTAGAAGAAATATTGCAAATGTAGCTTTTAGTGTAATGAGGTAAAAACGGAAAAAATATATAATTCACACTTTTACATAAAAAACATAGATTATAATAGGGTTTGAAATATTATTAATTAGGAGGGCTCTGTTATGACTGATACTCAATGTAAACGAGGTGGATTGTTTGGCGGTGGCGGAGGCTGTGGCTGCGGCATGGACGATTCCTTATTATTCTTCTTCTTACTTTTAGTAGTTTTATTCTGTAGTTCAGATATGTTTGGAGGAGGTTGTCGCTAAACTAGAAATAAATCGGGGCTTTGCCCCGATTTTTTGTTACTTTTGTAGGTTCTCCCAATAAATAAATGTTTCTTCATATTCAATTTCAATTTGTTCTTTTTCTTTATAAAGTTCATATAATTTCTCAGCATCTGTATTATTTAAACTCATTTCTTCTTTTACAAGATTTAAATTTTCTTCTAATAAATCCAGTTCTTTTTCTACTTCAGCTAATTTATATTGATTAATAGTTTTTTTCGTAGTTTTTATTTGAGTTTCCTTAGGTATTTTAATTTCTCTTTTAGTAGGAATTTCTACCTTTTCTTTTTGCCTCTCTTCTAGATAGTCTTCATAAGACATAGGATATAGTTTTCCATTATAGTTTTCTATAACCAAAATTTTATTAGCTATTTTTCGTATAAAATATCGATCATGAGAAACAAACAAAATGGTACCTTTAAAATGAAACAATATTTCTTCTAAGACTTCCCTTGAGTCAATATCTAAATGATTCGTCGGTTCATCTAAAATCATAAAATTAACATTTTCATAAATTAAGGAACACAATTTAAGGCGACTTTTTTCCCCACCTGATAAATTGCTGATTTTTTTGTACACATCATCTTTAATAAACAGCATTTTTGCCAATTCAGATCTAGCTTCCCCTTCACTAACTAAATGCAAATCCATAAAATATTCTAATAAATTCATATCTTCATTTTCAAAGACAATATTTTGTGGCAAATACCCTACTTTAACACTTGCACCTAGAGAAACTGTACCCCTATCAGCCTGAAGTTCTTCTAGAATTATTTTTAGCAAAGTAGTTTTTCCACTCCCATTTTCCCCCATTATACAAATATGGTCTTGATAAAAAACTGTGAAAGATAAATCTGTAAATAACTTTTTATCTCCAAAAGATTTGCTTAATTTATCTATCTTAAGGACAATTTTACCTGAACGCCTAGTATCTTGAGGAGATAATCTGATTTTTCGATTTTCCAAAACAGGACGATCTAATACCTCTAATTTTTCTAAACGCTTTTCAAGTTCTTTGGCACGTTTATACATTTTTTCACTATCTCTCATAGCTCCCCATATACGATAACGTTGAATTTGGTTTTCCATTTCCTTAACTTTCTTTTGATTATTCTCGTAGGCTTTATATTCTAATAAAAATCGTCTCTCTTTCTCTATTGTATAATAGCTATAATTTCCATCATATACAGATGTACCTGTAGGGGTTAATTCTATGACTTTTTCTACTACTTTATCTAGGAAATGTCTATCATGTGATATTACTAAAACAGTTCCTTTATAGCTCTGTAAAAAATCTTCTAACCATTCTATAGAACTAATGTCCAAATGATTAGTTGGCTCATCCAATAAAAGTATATCAGGTTCTTCCAATAGAAGTCTTCCTAACATAACTCTAGTTTTTTCGCCGCCACTTAAATATTCAAAAGGCATTTTTCTATAACTATCTACTATATTTAATCCTTGACATATTTTATTAATATTAGTTTCAACTTCATAGCCACCTTGTAGTTCATATTTTTCTATTAAATGTCCATAATCTTTCATTACCCTATCTAAGGCTTTTCCTTCTAATGTTTTTAACTGTTTTTCAAGCTCTTTCATTTTTCTTTTTAAATTATAGATATCATCAAATGCTTCTTCAAGGATTTCTATAACAGTTGTATTTGGTTTACAGTTAAAAATTTGGTCTAAATAGCCAATTTTAGTCCCCTTTCTAAAATTAATACTACCTCCTTCATAATTTTCAGCACCTATTAAAATCTTCATAATTGTGGTTTTCCCACAGCCATTTTGACCAATAAGTCCAACTTTTTCATTGCTTTTTAATTCAATGGATATATTTTCAAATATCTTATTAGAACCGTAATATTTGCTTATATTGTTAACACTACATTCAATCATAGTTTTCAACCTCTCTTATTTTTTAATAAATAATGTTGCAAACGTCCCATACCCACCCATTACCATAAAAGTATACAAAAAAACCCAAAGCCATAATTAGCTTTGGGTTATAATACAGATTAAAATATATTGTCATCATATGACAAATATCTTAACAATAAAAATAAGAGTATTCCCTAATACTAATATGGTATTGCAACTTGAATCTATTTTTGGACGCACCTCTCCCGTAGACAGTTAAAATTCCATTCATTATAGATTCAAATTTAATCCATTTTAGTATTGTACTCATTTTATAAACCTCTTTATAGTTAAATATTTAACTTAATTATATTAAATATGGCCTATTTAGTCAAGGATTTGTTTTAGACTTTAAATTAATTTGGAAAATAATGGACTGCAAAAGGAACCGTCCTTTTGCATTATTTTGTTTTTTTCATTGACAAGCCTATTTAACTTTGGTAATATTCTGTATACGTCCAAAAATAGAACTTGAAGGGAGGTTTACAATATGCATATTGTAGCAGAGGATTTAAGTAAATCCTTTAAGATATCCAAAAGAAATCCCGGTATAGGTAATGCTTTCAAAAATCTTTTTCATAGGGAATACGAAACTATAAATGCTTTGGACAAGGTATCCTTTGAAATTGAGGAAGGAGAACTGGTAGGCTATATAGGGCCAAACGGAGCTGGAAAGTCTACTACAGTTAAAATACTAAGTGGAATTCTTACTCCAGATTCAGGAAGTTGCCAAGTATTAGGGAAAGTCCCTTGGAAAGAAAGGGTAGAGCATGTAAGAAACATAGGGGTAGTATTTGGTCAGAGGACTCAATTATGGTGGGACTTGCCTGTTATAGATTCTTTTGAACTTTTAAGGGATATATACAAAGTGCCATATAGTGAATATGAAAAAACTAAAAATGAACTTGTAGAACGGCTAGATTTAAGTGATTTCATAAACACTCCCGTTAGACAATTAAGCCTTGGACAAAAAATGAGATGCGAATTAGCAGCATCATTACTTCATTCTCCAGCTATACTATTCTTAGATGAACCTACAATTGGTCTTGATGCAGTATCAAAATTAGCTGTCCGTGAATTTATTAAAGAATTAAATCAAGAAAAAAAGACTACAGTTATACTTACCACCCATGATATGGACGATATTGAAACTCTATGCAGTAGAGTTATTGTCATTGGAAAGGGCCAAATTTTATCAGATAGTTCCCTTGACGAATTGAGAAAAAGAGTATCAAAAGAACGAAGATTGATTATTGAATTAGAAAACAATGGATTTAATCTTTCTATAAAGGGGGCATATTTAGTGAAATGGGAAGGCAATAGAGCCTTTATTAATTTTGACCCTGAAATAATTTCACCTGCAAAATTAATTGCCACTATATCCAATACTTATGAAATAAAAGATGTATTCATTGAAAATCCTCCTATAGAAGAAACTATAGCTAATTTATATGAGGAGTTAAAAATATGAGAGCTTATCTGTCTATAATTAAAATCAGATTTATTTTACTCCTTCAATATAGAATGGCTGCCATTGCAGGAGTATGTACTCAATTCTTTTTTGGAATGGTTCGGGTAATGGTTTTTTATGCTTTTTATAGTACAACTACTAATAAAGCACCCTTAACTTATAGCCAAGCCATAACATATATATGGATAGGCCAGGCTCTGTTTAGTATGGTGCCTTGGAATGGAGATAGTGAGATACAAAATTTGATTCGAACTGGGGATATTAGTTATGAATTATTAAGACCCATTAATCTATATGATCAATGGTTTTGTAGAGCCTTTGCTTTAAGGACTGCCCCTACTATTCTTCGAGCCATACCTATGTTTATAATAGCTTTATTTTTATTGCCCAAGGATTACGGAATGATGTTTCCACCTACTGTTAGCGCATTTATGGGATGGGTAATTACCATCTTCGGCGCTCTGATGATTTCTTGTACCATAACTAATATTATCAATATTTGTACCCTATGGTCTATATCTGGTGATGGGATTACTAGATTATTATCAGCTATTGTAACTTTTTCATCAGGAATGATAGTTCCTCTTCCCCTTTTCCCAGATTGGCTTAAAAAAGTTTTAGAATTACTGCCTTTTAGTGGGTTAGTAGATATACCAATAAGATTTTATATTGGGGATATTCCTATTAATGAAATTCATAAGTATTTTATTTTCCAAATCACTTGGGCAATTATATTATATATATTTGGGCAATGGCTGTTAAATAGAAAACTAAAAGATATTATAGTACAGGGGGGATAAATATGAGTGGATTTAGACTTTATTTTAGATATTTATCTTTATGTATACAAAGCCAATTACAATATAGGGCTTCTTTTATAATGATGAGTATAGGGCACTTTTTAATAACATTTATAGACTTTTTAGGGATATGGGTTTTATTTGATAGGTTTGGAAACTTAAAAGGATTTACCTTTGAAGAAGCAGCTCTATTTTATGGAATGGTGCATATTGCTTTTGCAATAACAGAAGCTTGGGCTAGAGGTTTTGACACCTTTCCTAGATTAGTTAGAAATGGAGATTTCGATAGAATTCTTACAAGACCTAGAAATACAGTATTACAAATATTAGGCCATGATTTTCAAATGATGCGAGTGGGAAGATTTCTTCAAGGACTTATAGTTTTACTTTGGGCTGCTTATAAATTGAATATAAAGTGGACCTTTGGTAAGATAATGCTTCTAATATTTTCAATTATTAGCGGGAACTTATTATTTTCGGGACTTATTATACTTCAAGCTACATTATCTTTTTGGACTGTAGAGAGTTTGGAAATAGTCAATTTATTTACCTATGGAGGTGTAGAAACAGCTCAGTATCCATTGTCTATATATAAATCTTGGTTCAGGAAAATATTTATATTTATAATTCCCTTAGCATGTATAAACTATTTTCCAGCTATGGCTATACTAGAAAAAAATGATCCACTAAAATCCCCAATATGGTTTCAATGGATATCACCTATTGCTGGGGTAATATTTTTCCTCATTAGTCTTTGGGTTTGGAAGTTTGGAGTAAAGCATTATAAATCAACAGGAAGTTGATGTACTGGGGACAGTCCCCAGTGCACTACAATTTAACTTATAGCTTCCATAGGTCGATAAAGCTCTTGGGCATATTCGTTCAATCGACGTATTGTATTTCTCATATCACTTTCGGTTGTATATGGATTGATTGCACAAATTCTTAAAACTTTTTTACCATCTAATTCTGTAGTAAAGACTCCTGCATACCCGCTATTAATAATTGCTTTAGAAATTTTCTGATTCAATTCATCTGCCTGCTTTTGAGTGATGTCAGAAGGAGCAAAACGGAAGTTTACAATGGCAAGCTGAGCATGGGAAATAATCTCCCAATCTTTCTTCTTTTTCAATTCATCTT
>DAIMNI010000092.1:0-6274 GCA_036720245.1 Tissierellia bacterium
GCCTCACTTGTATTACAATTTCTAGCTAATTCTGATATTGATAGCTCTGATATTTGTTCTGGATTCTTAAATATATAATCAGCAATTTTCTTTTCAGAGGGTCTTAAACTATCATATAACATTTCAATTTTTTTCAAATCACCAGACATATATAACACCTTTCCCAGGATAATTATTTATACTTACGCTTACATACATACTGTATTCTTTTTACCACATTTTCTACCACTTTAAAAATCTATAACAAAACCTATAAAATACTGGTAATGCAGAGCCTCGTTTTATTCCTCTAGGGCCTTTCTTATATTTCTATTACCATTTAAAAATTCTTGAATTTCCTTTCTATCCATTTTAGTCAAAAGTACAAGTATAGTCATCCTTACATCATAATTATTTTCCTTTAATGTCTGTTCTATTACATTTTCATCTTCATTAGTTATTGTCTTTACTATATTTTTAGCTCTATAAATAAGTTTTTTATTTGTTGCCTGTACATTTACCATAAGATTACTATATACTTTCCCCAGTTTTATCATTACGCCTGTTGAAATCATATTTAGCACAAGTTTTTGTGATGTACCTGCTTTCATTCTAGTGGACCCAGCAATGGCTTCAGGTCCAACAATAGGCCTTATCATTATGTCTGCTATTCCTTCCATAGGACTATTTTCAGTACAGCATAAACCTATTGTAAAAGCCCCTATGCTTTTAGAATATTCCATAGCTCCCAATACATAGGGGGTTCTTCCACTAGTAGCAAGGCCTATTATAGAATCATTTTTAGTGATACTTTTATCCATTAAATCAGCTTTTCCCATTTCCTTATTATCTTCTGCACCTTCAACAGCAAAGCGTATTGCCCTATCACCACCTGCAATTATGCCCTGTACTAAATCAGGATCAGTACCAAAAGTAGGTGGACATTCAGATGCATCTAAGATACCAATCCTTCCGCTTGTCCCTGCACCAATATAAAATAATCTTCCCCCATTTCTCATTCTTTTTTCAATCTTGTCTATAGACCTTGCTATATTGGGAATCTCCTTTTCTACTGCATATGCCACTTTTTTGTCCTCATTATTTATCTCTCTTAACATATCCTCAGTACCTAATAAGTCAATATCCATAGTATCTGGATTACGTATTTCAGTACCAACATTGTTTTCAATCACTATTTTATCCTCTCCTAAATCTAAATTTTTTCCCATGAGATATTTGTTTTGCCAATACATGTTCTTCTGAGCATAGCTTTCCAACAATATTGACCCTTTTATCAGCTGGCATTTTTTTTAATACTATTTGTAATTCGCCAGAATATCTTTTAAATTCTTCATTATCAATTGTTACACAAAAAGCCTCCCGTTCAATACAATTATTAGCTTTGATTATTGTTCCATTTCTTGCATATCCTCTAGATTTCTCAGATCTAATAATATCTTTTGGGGAATCCTCTCTATTGAGATGAAATGGCAAAAATATTATTTCTTTTTCTTCTTCCTTTACTGTTTCAAATAGCTCTATTCCTATTTCTACAATTTCACTGTCAATTTTAGCCACCTGTTCTAATTCTTCTTTAAAGGCATATGCATCTCCAAAAATTATTCCATCAATTAAACCTGTATACGCCAAATTCCTAGCTGCAGTATAAGAGCTAATTTTTCTATGGCTTTCTAATGAAGGTAAGCCTTCATATATAGGTCCCCTTTTACCACAATCAGAGGGAATAAATGCCCATACGGGCAGGTTAAATTTCTTAAGCATAGCACTTTGTTCTAAAAAATAATCATAATCCAAACCTGTATTAGGCCTTGGGTAAAAATTATGACATGCATTTATATTTTCCCAATTAGCCCCCATTTTTTGAAAATAGAGAAGATCCTCAAAGGTAACAGTGCTTGCATTAATTTGTATCTTTATGCCCATTTTATTATTAGACATAGATATAATATCTTCATTATGAAATCCATAATCAATCCTCAATATATCTACTCCTATATCTTTAAATGGTTTTAAATTTTCCACATTTGCCCCATATACCTCCATAATTCGTGGTGCTATATCTGCTACAATTGTCATATCATGCTTTTTAGCCACTTTAAATATGGTTTCAATTTCATATAATTTCTCTTTATAATGGATTTCAGGTAAATGGAGAGAGGTAAATATAGTGCTATAACCTAATTTTTTAGCTAGCTCAATATATTCAATATTTTTATCTAATGGAAAATCCGAATCCATATAAACTGATACACCATAATCCATATTATATGCAATCCTTCCTATTTACATAGTTGTTGTAGATGCTATATTATTAATAAGCCTCCTGGTTTTTATAAGTTTTGTATTATCTCTACTTGGATGAACCCTATTGGTAAGCAATATAAAAGCAAAATCCTCATCAATCAATATGGATGTACCTGTAAAACCAGTGTGATAAATGGCATCACTTGAAGCCAAATCACAGCAATTATATTCATAATTAACCATCCAACCTAATCCACGTTTCTCATTTAGATCTTTGGTAAAACAATTCCTCATAAGTCTAATGGATTTACCATTTAGTATTTGTTGATTTTTATAGTATCCATTATTAAGAATCATTTTAGTATAATTTGATAAGTCCTTTGCAGTTGAGAAAAGTCCTGCATGTCCAGATACTCCCCCCATAAAATAGGCATTGCCATCATGAACTTCACCTTTAATAATTCCCCTATTTCCCTTGTCTTCTGTAGCTGCACATCTTTCTTTCTTTTCAGCTGATGGATTGAAACCTGTATCTTCCATTTCTAGGGGCATAAACAATTCTTCACTAGCAAACTTAGTAAATGAACCTGTAATTTTTTCTATAATTAAACCTAATAATATAAAACCTAAGTCAGAGTACAATACTTTTTCCCCTGTTTTATATGCTAGATCTGTGGAATAAAGGCTTTGTTTCATTTCATCCAAATCCTTGCATTCCTTATAATATCTTTTTAGACTAGGCAATCCAGATGTATGAGTAATTAAATCTAGGACCCTTATGTTTTCATGTTTAAAATCTGGCAAAATAGATTGAATTTTTGTATCAAGACTTATTTCTCCATATTCCAATAATAAAATTATACATGGTGTAGTTGCTACTACTTTAGTTAAAGATGCAATATCAAATATTGTATTTTCTTTTATCTTTATTTTTTTAGGAACTATTTGTGAATATCCTAATGCATTTATATATTGGGAATCTCTTGTAACAATAGCATACTCTGCACCTGGAAAAACTGCCTCATCATATATGCACCTTAATAGATATTTTTCTAAATACTTCACCTTATTTTCATTAATCATTCCTATATCAATCCCTTTTCCTTAATAAAGTCCATTAATTTTGTTTCTTCTTCATTAGGTATCATACGAGCAGTAAGATCTACCCCCATTTTATCTAATTCAATGAAGGAATTTAGATGTTCTTTAGTAATATTTACTGTTTTTTTAATTTGAGTAGTATTTTTCTTTTTCCCCATATTTCCTACATTTATTTTTGTAATATTAACTCCCCGATTTATAAGTTCAATGCAATCCTTGGGATCCCTTATGACCATAAATACCTTATCATTATCATATCTACCCTCCTTAATGCGATTTGCTGCCTTTTCTATTGTCAATACTGAGAGTTTGATACCAGGTGGCGTTGCCATTTTTAAAATACTTTTTTGCATATCATCATTTGCAACTTCATCATTTACTACCATAATTCGATCTGCGCCTAGGGTATTTGTCCAAACAACAGCCACTTGCCCATGTATTAGTCGATCATCAATTCTCACATGTACTATTGCCATATTATATTCTCCTTTCTATTAAATATTAATGACTCCCCTTTTCCAGATTTATATTTTATTTAAATTCTCATTGAAAAAGGGGAGATATATTTTAAACTTTATCCAAGAATATTAAGTGCTCCCAAAACTATGCCCATTATCATTAAAATAAAGATTAATTTTGTTGAGTTCATGTGTTTCTTTCCTAATAGCCAGTAACAAAATAGTACAATACTAACAGGTATCAATGATGGTAGTATTTTGTCTAGCATTGGTTGTATTTCCATTTGTACTTCTCCACGTGTAAAGATTAAGGGCGTCTTTACATTTAATATTGAAGGTATTAACCCACCTATTACAGTTAGTCCGAGAACCGTGGCTGCCTCATTTAATATCTGAAGCTGATTTGCAAAACCAGTAACTAACTTATGTCCTTGATTATAGCCAACCATTAAAAATTTATATCTTACACCCCACATGAGTAAGGCAATAATAATTGGAAATATTGCACCAAAAAAATTACCCTCTAATGCCAAATATGCAGCAATACTAAAAACTATAGCACGGTAAATTGCAACAAAAATTGTATCACCAATACCTGCAAAAGGTCCCATTAATCCTATCTTAAAACTATTAATTGCCTCCTTGTCTTCTAATCCTGTCTCTTCTTCTATAGCAATATTTGCCCCAATAATATATGGAGCCATGGTAGGATTAGTATTGAAAAATTGCAAATGTAAGTCTAATGCTTCTTTCTTCTCCTCTTCATCCTTATAAAATTTTTCAATTATTGGAATCATAGTAAAACAATATCCCATACCCATCATCTTTTCATAATTCCAACCAACCTGTAAACCAAATTGTCTCCAGAAAACCTTATTTAAATCCTTTTTTTCTACTTTTCTACCTGTATCTTCATTAATCATCTATTTCTCCCCCTTCCGTTTGGGGTCCTTTTTGTTCTTTAAGGATTACAAATATTGCTGCAATAGAGAAACCAACTATAGCTACCCCTACTAAATTCACTCCCATAAAAGCTGCAATAGCAAAACCTAAAATCATAAATGGGTAGTATTTTTTAATTGGTAAATACCTCATTAGAATAGCAATTCCCATGGCAGGCAGTATTTTCCCTGAAACCCCCAAGCCAGTTATTAGCCACTCAGGTATTTTTTCTGTAATGAAACCCACAACTTCACTTCCAAAATATAAACCCAAAAATACTGGAATAGCATCGCCAAAGCCCCAAGTTATACTAGATGCAATATTGGCTTTTGTAATTCCTGCTGTATTTCCAGTTTCAGCATACTTTTCTGACTTATGTTGAAAATAAACATTTACAAATCTAACTAATGTTGACATATGGGTTAATAATATGCCTACAGGAACAGCTATGCCAATAGCAAATTCAATGCTTTGACCTGTCATAGCGGCAAAAGCAGTACCTAACATAGCTGCTGCCTTATAATTGGGAACTGAAGCACCTCCATAACTAGCCACACCTAATCCCATTAATTGTAGGGTGGCCCCAATGGCAAGTCCTAGTTTCACATCTCCCATTACCAAGCCAGTAAACGCTCCTGCAAAAATTGCATTTGATAAACCAGCTTGAAAAGTAAGTCCATCAATAGCTGAAATAAAAGAGTATAAAGTAATAGTTAAAATTTGCATAAAAGATATTTCCATTCTTTCCTCTCCTTTCTAATTGTTATATAAGTCTTATGCTTCCTGAAATTTACCCTTTTAATCACCTCCTAAGATTCTTTTGTGCCATTATCAACAAAATCTAATATATCTTGAATACCATTTTTACCAGAGCTTAACACCTGTCCCTTTATATTAGATATTCCACTTTCCCTTAACATAATATATTCTAGAATCATTCCTAGATTATATCCACTAATTATATTCGTATTAGGCCTGTCCTTTAATTGCATAATAGCCGAATTACATGGTGTTCCACCTAATAGATCTGCCATTACGGTTATGGAATCCCCTTTATTTATTTTAGATATTACATTTTCTAATTTTTGATTAAAGTCATCTATACCTTCTTCTGGCAATAGATGAACTGTGTAAACGTTATCAATATCCCCTACAATCATTTCAGCACTTTTTAGCACCTCATCTGCCATTTTGCCATGACTAATTAATATTAAAATCTCTTCCATAATTGATCCCTCCTTATTATTAAATTCTTAAATTAAGAAATGGAAGGTATTTTATAAGTTACAGATAATTCTGTACTTTATTCCATTATATATCGTCTGTAACTTATTTTCAAGCTTTTATCGTAATTTATGAAAATATTTTTTAACAAACTTAATTGCAAGATTAAATTAGACCTTTCTTGCATGCAATCTAATTTAGTTTTACAATTAAGTTTTCATTATATCCAAATATTTTATATCATAATGGTATTGCCCTTCTCCCAACTTTTAATTAAAATTGCAATATTAAAAATCTATCATCTA
>DAIMNI010000093.1:0-6166 GCA_036720245.1 Tissierellia bacterium
ATTTATATTCTAGAAAAAGATAAGGTAGATTTGCCCAAAGATCATTATTTTTTATTTGATATAGTTAATTGTGAAGTATATGATACTCAGGATAATTATATTGGAATAGTAAAAGAGGTGCTACAATCTGCCAGCAACGATATTTATATTGTTGGGGATAATGATAAGGGAAAGGAATATCTAATACCAGCAGTTAAAGAATTTTTCATTAATATAGATATAGAAAACAAAAAAATAGTTATTGAACCAATTGAAGGAATGATAGAATGAAAATTCATGTATTAACTATATTTCCTGAATTAATTAATATGTTTAAGGAATGGAGTATAGTTGGAAGAACTGTAGATAAAGGTATACTATCTTTAGAAGCCATTGATATTAGAGATTTTACTAAAGATAAGCATAGACAAGTAGATGATTATCCCTTTGGTGGAGGGCCAGGTATGATAATGAAGGCTCAACCTATTTATGATGCATTAACAAGCGTTAAAGAAAAAAACTCCAAGACCATATATTTATCACCTCAAGGCAAGCCATATAATCAGGAAATGGCTAAGATTTTGTCTCAAGAAGAACATCTAATTCTATTGTGTGGTCATTATGAAGGAATAGATAATAGGATAGTGGATAATTATATAGATATGGAAATTTCAATAGGTGATTATGTCCTAACTGGCGGGGAAGTGCCTGCTATGGTATTAATAGAATCTATTATAAGGCTTTTACCTGGGGCATTAGCTAATGAAGAGTCCTATTCTGATGAATCCCATTATAGTGGATTATTGGAATATCCTCAATATACGAGGCCAAGGGTTTTTAATAGCTTTGAGGTACCGGAAGTTTTATTATCTGGAAATCATAAAAAAATAGAAGAATGGGAAAAATACAAATCTATAGAGACAACTTATAGTAAAAGACCAGATTTATTAATAGAAGAGAATTTAAGTAGTAAAGAGAAAAAAGTTTTAGAAGAAATTAAGGTCAAAGGTAAAAATAAAACTAGTTGAATTTAATATTCTCCTATGCTATAATACACAAGGTATGGAATTAAGGATGGTCCTCTGCTATAGGGCAAGAACATTCTGGGAAGGGAGGCAAAAATCGTGGATATAATTAAATTAATAGAAGAAGAACAGAAGAAAGAAAACTTACCTGAATTTCATGTAGGTGATACTGTTCAAGTCCATTATAAGGTTAAAGAAGGTACTCGTGAAAGAATACAGATATTTGAAGGAACTGTTATTAAAAAACAAGGTGGGGGAATTGGTGAAACATTTACCGTAAGGAGATTGTCCTATGGTGTTGGCGTTGAAAGAACATTCCCTTTACATTCTCCAAGAGTTGAAAATATTGTTGTTACAAGAAAAGGTAGTACTAGACGTGCTAAACTTTATTATTTAAGAGAACGACAAGGTAAGGCAGCTAAAGTTAAAGAGAAGAAGAACTATTAATGTATTGGGACTTATTTTAGTCCCAATTTTATTTATATTAAAGTAGGTGTGATATATGAATATAAATTGGTACCCAGGTCATATGAAAAAAACAAAAGAATCTATTAAGAAAAATCTATCATTGGTAGATATAGTATATGAATTAATAGATGCTAGAATTCCCTATAGTAGTAGGAACCCAGATATTGATAATTTAATTGGAGATAAGCCTAGACTTATAATTATGGCAAAAAAGGACCTAGCAGATGAAAAAGCTAATAAATTATGGAATGCACATTTTAGAAAAAAGAATATTCCCTCAGTAAATGTGGATAGTTTAAACAATAATGGTATAGAAGATATTATAAAGATGTCCTATATATTAACAGAGGAAAAAATGAAGGCCTTAAGAAAAAGAGGAATTATAAATAGGCCTATTCGAGTTATGATAATTGGCATTCCAAATGTAGGAAAGTCTACTTTAATAAATAGTTTATCTAAAAGAAAGGGAGCTAAAGTTGGAAATAGACCTGGAGTTACAAAGGCAAATCAGTGGATTAAGATTAAGGGTAATTTAGAATTATTGGATACCCCTGGTATCTTATGGCCTAAATTTGAGGAAAAAGATATTGCATTAAACTTAGCCTTTACGGGAGCAATTAAAGATGAATTATTAGATATAGAAACTTTAACATTAGAATTGATAAAGAAACTTAATTCAATATCTCCTGAAATTTTAATTAATAGATATGGTCTATCTAATACAGATAGATTAGCTTATGATACAGTCCAAGAAATTGGTCAAAAAAGGGGCTGCATAGTAAAAGGTGGAGAAATAGATTTTTTAAAAACTAGCAATATTATATTAGATGAATTTAGAAAAGGGCATTTAGGAAAAATTACTTTGGAATTACCTATGGAGGAATCATAATGTTGGAGATAGAAAGTCAATTGCATAAAAGAGGATATAATTATATTGCCTGTATAGATGAAGTAGGTAGAGGATGTTTAGCTGGGGATGTAATGGCCTGTGCTATTATTATGCCTAAGGATTGCTTAATTCCAGGAGTAAAAGATTCCAAAAAATTATCTCCTAAAAAAAGGGAAGAATTATATAGTATAATCTTGGGAAAATCCATAGCAGTTGGCATAGGGAAAGTAGAAGCTAAAATTATTGATGAAATAAATATTAAAGAAGCTACTAGATTAGCTATGAAAGAGGCAGTATTAAATTTAAAAGATAAAAATGGACAAGGCATATTACCTGATTATGTTTTAATTGATGCAGAAAGTATTGCCATGGATATACCCCAGGAGAGCATTATAAAGGGAGATGAAAAATCCCATGGGATTCAATGTGCCTCAATTATTGCTAAAGTATATAGAGATAATTTGTGTAAAGATTGGGATAAGGAGTATCCTGGATATAAAATATATAAAAATAAAGGCTACGGCACTTTAGAACATAGAGAAGCTATAAAAAAGTTAGGACCTTCAACTATACATAGGAAGACCTTTTTGAAAAATATTTTATAATTCATTTTAAAAGGGGTTGAATTATAATGAAAATTTCTGATCTTAACAATATTTATATAGATAATCAAGTACCTAATATGGAATCTGATATTTTTAAAGAAGGAGAAATATTAACAGGAGAAATACTAGAATTTGATGGAGAAGAGGCTATAATATATATAAAAAATTTTGGTAAATTAAAAGCTTTTGTTGAAATGGAATTAGATCCATTTATTGGGGAGGAAACAGATTTTTTAGTAAAATCCTCCGTAGAAAATAAAATTCAATTAAAACCACTAGTAGAATCTATAAAGATAAAAGATTCTACTGTAGATACTAGTAGGAAGGAAATCAATTTAATTGAGGTTTTAGATAAATATGGAATAGAAAAGGACCCTATGGCTATTGAATATGTAAAAAATTTAATTAAATATAATATGAAATTAAACGAAAAAAACATTTCATTTGGAATAAAGGTTTTAGAAAAATTAGAGCAATTGCTAAAAGTGGATGAGGATTTTGATTCTATAATTAATTTAAAGGGAAATTTTGAATTAGAAAAGGAAGATATACGAAATCTATTGATTGAAAAAAAAGATCCAATTGAAGAAGATGAAATAAATAAAGATAAAATAGATCTTTTATTAGAAAGTGAAGATATGGAAATAGAAAAAAAGTCATTATCTAAAGATATGGATGAAATAAATCCTAAATTACAAATTAAAGAAAATAATGATGAAGAATTTCATGCTATAATTAAAGATCTAAAAGGCCATATGAATATTTTAACTGAAAATAGAGATATAATCAAATCTGATTTAATAAAAACTATTGTAATTTTTTTAAAATACAATATAAAACCTAGTGTGAACAATATAAAATATTTCTTAGAATTAAAAGAAAATCCTCATGCTTTTTTAGAAGATTTGCAATTGTTAGAGGATATTGAATATAAAAAGTTTACAAATATAGATAAAAGGGCTATTATAGATAATGTAGGATTAAAAGATATAATCGAAGAAGGTTTAATAGATTATAAAGAAACTATAAGGGAAATTGAAAAGGTTTTAAAAGATAATACTCAAGTTTCAAATAAAAAGTCCAGAGGGAAAATTGAAGGATTACAAAAAAAGCTAGAATTTTTGGAAGAGATAAATCACGAATTAAATTATCTATATATACCACTAAATTTCTTTAGGGGAATTCACAAAGATTCTACTATTTTCATAAAAGATAGAAAAAAGAAAAAAAGTCCTAAGGATAATATAATTATATTTATTAATTTAAACACTAATAATTTAGGCAATGTTAAAATTAATTGCCAAGCAGTAGGAGATATAATAAATATAAAATTTAATGGTTTAAGTAATGAAAATATAAATTTTTTTAAAAATAAAGAAGAAAAATTGATAAATGCCTTAGATAATACTATATATAAAGTTGGTAGAATAGAGTATGAATCTCAAACAGAATATGATATTTTGGATTTATTGATTGTCAATAAGGATCCTATTTATCATTTAAATGTAGGAGTATAGCTATGGAAAATAATCAAAAACATAAAAGAAAAAAGGCTGTAGCCCTTAAATATAAAGATGATTATAATGCACCAAAACTAATAGCCAAAGGAAAAGGGGAAGTAGCGGAAAAGATAATTGAAAAGGGCAAAAATACTGATGTTTATATTTATAAGGATGAAAAATTAGCAGATGATTTAGTTAAACTTGAATTATATGATGAAATACCCAAAGAATTATATGAGGCAGTAGCTGAAATTATTTTTTTTGTATATTCCTTAGATAAAGAAAAGGGAGATAATTATGAAAAATAATAAAGAGAAGGGTGCTATGGGGGAAGAGATTGCAGCAAGATATTTAGCAAATAAAGGGTATAGAATTATTGATAGGAATTATAGAACCAATATTGGGGAAATAGATATTATTGCTTTAAAAGATGATTTATTAATATTTATAGAGGTGAAATCTAGAACTAATATTATTTATGGTTATCCTTATGAGGCTGTTAATTGGAAGAAACAAGAAAAAATCATTAAAAGTTCCCTTATTTATATGAAACATAAAAAATTAAAAGACTATCAAATTAGATACGATATTATAGAGATCTATTTACAAAATAATAGAAAAATAAATCATATAGAAAATGCATTTTTTGGCTAAATCGAAAACAAAGGGGGAGGGAGATGTACTCTAAAATCAATACCTGCGTACTTCATGGCTTAAATGGATATATTATCGAAGTGGAAACAGATATTTCTAGGGGAATGCCGGTTTTTAATATTGTTGGATTGCCAGATACATCTATAATGGAATCTAAGGAAAGGGTAAGAACTGCTATAAAAAATAGTGGATTAGAATTTCCTCTAAATAGAATTACAGTTAATTTGGCTCCTGCCAATTTGAGAAAGGAAGGTTCTCAAATTGATTTAGCTATAGCTATTGGGATACTTTTAGCTACAGGGAGGATTTGGATAGATGATTGGGAGGATACTGCCTTTATAGGGGAATTGTCTTTAGATGGAAGCATCAATGCTGTAGAAGGGGCCTTGCCTATGGTGATTTCCTTAAGGAAAACAAATATTAAAAGATGTATACTACCCTATGATAATAAGGATGAAACCTCAGTAGTAAAAGATATGGAGATAATTCCAGTAAAGAATTTAAGGGAGACTATAGATTATTTAAATGGAGAATTAAAGATTCCACCATATAAAAGTAATTTTTTAGACTTTAATACAGATGAAGAATACGATATAGATTTTAGTGATATTAAAGGACAAGAAGGTTTGAAACGTGCTTTAGAGGTGGCTGCTGCTGGTGCTCATAATATGTTAATATTAGGGCCACCGGGAGCAGGCAAAACTATGGCAGCACGTAGACTGCCTACGATACTTCCCCAATTATCTTTTGAGGAAGCTATTGAAGTAACAAAAATCTATTCTGTTGCTGGTCTTTTAAAATCGAATAAATTAATTCATACCCGTCCCTTTAGGGATCCTCATCATACTGCATCAGCCACATCTTTAATAGGTGGTGGGAGAATTCCAAAGCCGGGAGAAGTCTCTTTAGCTCATAATGGAGTCCTTTTTTTAGATGAATTGCCAGAGTTTGGCAAAAATGCATTAGAAGTTTTAAGACAACCTATGGAGGATGGTTTTGTTACAATTTCTAGAGCAAATGCAAGTTTAAGCTATCCAGCTAAGT
>DAIMNI010000094.1:0-5958 GCA_036720245.1 Tissierellia bacterium
CATAGAAAGAAAATTAAAGTTTTTTGAAGGTGAAATTTGTTATAGCACCATAGTTCCCGATGATTTGGAAATGATTAAGGAAGAAATTATAAAATCTAAGGAAATGGGGGCAGAACTAATTATAGTTACAGGAGGTATGTCTGTAGATCCTGATGATCAAACTCCTAAGGCTATTAGAGATGTAGGCACAGATATAATAACTTATGGTACACCAATATTACCTGGTGCCATGCTATTATTTGGCTATTTAGACAATGTACCAATATTTGGTTTACCAGCAAATATTATCTTTGCTCCAATTACTGCCTTCGATTTAATAATTCCACGAGTATTAGCAGGGGAAAAAATAGAAAAAGAGGATATTACAAAATTGGGATATGGGGGACTTTGTTTAAATTGTGAAGTATGTACTTTCCCGAATTGCCATTTTGGGAAATAATTAGTTCTAAGAAAGGAGTTAAAAAATGAACAAAAAACGAAATATCTATATAGATAATATAGATGTAGATGAGGCCAAAGGAAATTATTATAAAAAACTAAATATAAAACCCAAGTTGGAAGAAATACCTGTATTGGAATCATTAAATAGAATTACTTATGAAGCTCAATATGCCAAAATATCTTCCCCAAATTATAATGCAGCAGCCATGGATGGCATATTAGTAAAATCTAATAAGACCATAGGGGCTATTAGTACTAATCCTAAAATTTTGGAAGAAAATAAAGATTTCCTATATATTAATACTGGAAATGTAGTAAATGACCCCTATGATGCAGTGATAATGATTGAAGATGTAATAGAATTGGGAGATGGAAAAGTTCAAATTTTAAAATCTGCCCATCCTTGGCAGCATATAAGACCCATAGGTGAAGATATAGTGGCTACAGAGATGATTATTCCATCAAAGCATCAAATTAGACCTATAGATTTAGGAGCCCTTTTGGCAGGGGGGATTGCTAGGCTTAAAGTATATAAAAAGCCTAAAATAGGAGTATTACCTACGGGAACAGAAATTACTGAAAATATTGGGGAAATAGAAAGAGGGCAGATTACAGATTCTAATTCTAGAGTATTTGAAGCCCTTATAATAGAAAATGGGGGTATATCCAATAGATATAGTCCTATTGAGGACGATTATGAATTATTAAAAAAGGCAGTATTAAAGGGCGTAAAGGAAAACGACATTTTATTAATAGGTGCAGGTTCTTCTGCAGGAACTAAGGATTTTGTAGTTCATGTAATAGAAGAATTAGGGGAAGTAATAGTCCACGGGGTAGCTTTAAAACCTGGTAAACCTGCTATATTAGGTATTATAGATAATAAGCCCGTAATAGGCATACCTGGGTATCCAGTATCTTCTTATTTAGTATTTGAAACCTTTGTTACTCCTTTAATATTAAAATATATAGGTTTAAAAGAAGAAAAGGATTTAATGGTAAAGGCCATTAGTTCTAAGAAAATAAACTCCTCTTTAAAAAACAAGGAATTGGTAAGAGTGAATTTAGGTTATGTAGGAGATAAATTAATAGCTACTCCACTATCTAGTGGAGCAGGGGTTACTATGTCTTTAGTTAAAGCTGATGGCATAGGCATAATTCCACAGAATCTCGAAGGCATAGAAGCAGGGGGAGAGATGGATGTAAAACTACTAAAACCATTAAATCGAATAAAAGAAACTCTAGTATCTATAGGTAGCCATGATATTATAATGGATATATTGGGTGATATGATGAATTTAAGCTCTGGCCATGTAGGTAGTATGGGTGGAATTCTTGCTATAAAAAGAGGGGAATGTCATATAGCCCCAATTCATTTATTGGATTTAGAAACTGGAGAATACAATATATCCTATGTAAAAAAATATTTCCCCAATGAAAAAATGGCTATAATCAAAGGAGTTAAACGCCATCAAGGCTTTATAGTAGAAAAAGGAAATCCCTATAATATCAAGGATTTTTCGGATTTAACTAGAAAAGATATAATTTATGTAAATAGACAAAGGGGAGCAGGTACTAGAATACTTTTAGATTATTATTTAGATAAAAGCAATATAGATTCCTCTAAAATAGAAGGCTATGACAGGGAATTTACAACTCATATGGCAGTAGCTACAGCAGTAAAAACTGGTTCTGCCACCACTGGATTAGGCATATATTCAGCAGCAATAGCCCTAGATTTAGACTTTATAAATATAGCCTTTGAAGATTATGATTTTCTAGTAGCTCAAGACTTTCTAGAAGATGAAAGAATAATTGAATTTATTAATATACTAAAATCTGAGGAATTTAAAGAAAGGGTAAATAAGCTTGGAGGATATGGGTTTGAAAATATTGGAGAGATTGTATTAATTGATTAAGGTGGCAAAAGGACGTTTTGTTTGCCACCTTTTTTTGCCCTTTTAAGCTTAGCTATTTTTATTTTATATTTTGTTTAAAGGTCAAAATTTTTTATTTATTATAGCATTGACTTATAATAAAATTTATGGTATTTTCTAATGTGTAATATTTTCTTATATAGGAAGTTTGTTATTTTTTTTAGCAATATATGTTAAAAATGTAACAATAAAAAGGGAAAGTGTTATAAAGAAGACGGAATTGGGTTAATACAATTCAATTGTCAGTAAACTTAAAATTATCGCAACAATATAAAACTAGGCGTCGTGCGTGTTTTTTACAAATTTAGAGTTTGTACAAGGCCATAATTTTATTGTTAAAAATATGTCAAATATTTAGAAAATTTCATAGGGATTTCAGCAATTAATTATCTATGAATATGTGAAGATAGATGATTATAACTTTTAAAAATATATTTTCAAACATAATATTAAGGGGGTCATACAATGTTTAAAGAGTGGAAGGACTTTCAAGAAGGAAAATGGTGCAAGGAAATTAATGTAAGAGATTTTATTCAAAAGAATTATACTCCCTATGAGGGGGATGAAAGTTTTTTAGAAGGAGCTACTGAAAACACTACTAAGCTTTGGGATGAAGTACTTGAACTAATGGACAAGGAAATTGAAAAGGGAATATTAGATACTGATACAAAAGTAATTTCTACTATAGTATCCCATGATGCTGGATATATCGACAAAGATTTAGAACAAATAGTAGGGCTACAAACAGAAAAACCATTAAAAAGAGCTATCATGCCCTTTGGTGGGCTAAGAGTAGTGGAAAATTCTCTAGAATCCTATGGATATAAATTAGATCCAGAAACTAAAAATATATTTAATTATAGAAAGACCCATAATGATGGAGTATTCGATGCCTATACAGATGAAATGAAAGCTGCAAGACATTCAGGAATAATAACAGGATTGCCAGATGCCTACGGTCGTGGAAGAATAATTGGCGACTACAGAAGAGTTGCACTTTATGGTGTAGATAGATTAATTAAGGACAAAGAAGAACAATTTAATTCCCTAGATGTAGACTCAATGGTAGAAAACATTATAAGAGATAGAGAAGAAATAAGAGAACAAATATATGCACTAGAAGAGTTAAAAGAAATGGGAGGTTTTTATGGTTTTGATTTAAGCAAACCAGCAGCTAATTCCAAAGAAGCTGTACAATGGACATATTTTGCTTATCTTGCAGCCGTAAAGGAACAAAATGGTGCAGCTATGTCTCTAGGTAGAGTATCTAATTTCTTTGATATATATTTTGAAAGAGATTTAAAAGAAGGTAGGATAACTGAAAGTGAAATACAAGAAATAATGGATCATTTTATAATGAAACTTAGAATGGTTAGATTTTTAAGAACACCAGAATACAATGAATTATTCTCAGGAGACCCAACTTGGGTTACAGAGTCTATAGGTGGTATGGGCATAGATGGAAGACCATTAGTTACTAAGACAAGTTTCCGTTTCATCCATACATTATACAATCTAGGACCAGCACCAGAGCCAAATATAACTATATTATGGTCTCAAAGATTACCTGAAAGTTTCAAGAAATATTGTGCTAAGGTTTCCATAGATACTAGTGCCATCCAATATGAAAATGATGATTTAATGAGAGTTGGATATGGAGACGATTATGGTATAGCTTGTTGCGTATCCGTTATGAGAATAGGAAAACAAATGCAATTTTTTGGAGCTAGAGCTAATATGGCCAAAACATTATTATATGCTATAAATGGTGGTAAAGACGAGATTTCAGGGGCACAAATAGCACCAGAATTTGCACCTGTTACATCAGAATATCTAGAATATGATGAAGTTTGTAGAAAATTTGACTTAATGATGGATTGGCTAGCTAAAAACTATATAAATGCATTAAATATAATTCATTATATGCATGATAAATACTGCTATGAAAGAATAGAAATGGCTTTACATGACAAGGACATTGTAAGAACTATGGCATGTGGTGTAGCAGGTTTATCCGTAGCTACAGATTCACTATCTGCTATAAAATATGCTAAGGTTAAAACCATAAGAAATGAAGATGGATTAGTAGTAGATTATGAAACAGAGGGGGATTTCCCTACTTATGGTAATAATGATGATAGAGCAGATGAAATTGCTGTAGAAATAGTAAAAAGCTTTATGAATAAACTTAGAAAACACAATACTTATAGAAATGCAATACCAACTCAATCTATACTAACTATAACATCTAATGTAGTATATGGTAAAAAAACTGGAAATACACCAGATGGTAGAAAAGCAGGAGAACCTTTTGCACCTGGAGCAAATCCAATGCATGGTAGAGATAAAAATGGTGCCATTGCATCTTTAGCTTCTGTATCAAAATTACCATATCAACATTCAGAAGACGGTATTTCCAATACCTTCTCTATAGTACCTGATGCATTAGGTAAAGGAGATAGTGAAAAGGTAGATAATTTAGTTGGTATGCTAGATGGATATTTCTGTGATGAAGGGCATCATATTAATGTAAATGTATTTAATAGGGAAACCCTAATAAATGCCATGGACCATCCAGAAAAATATCCTCAATTGACAATTAGAGTATCTGGATATGCAGTTAATTTTGTAAAATTAACTAGGGAACAACAAATTGAAGTAATAAACAGAACATTCCATAAGTCCATATAGTATAACTATTATATATCTATGGTGCAGCGAAATTTTGCTGCACCATAGTTTTCAATAAGGAGAATGGAGGGATATTATGGAGATTGGAAAAATTCACTCTTTAGAAAGCTGTGGCACAGTAGATGGACCTGGTATTAGATTTGTAGTATTTATGCAAGGTTGTCCTCTAAGATGTAAATATTGCCACAATCCTGATACTTGGAAAATGACAGATGGCAAGGATATGAGTGTAGATGAAATTGTAAAAGAAGCTAAGAAATATAAATCCTATATGAAATTTTCCAAAGGTGGAATTACGCTAAGTGGTGGAGAACCCTTTATGCAGCCTAAATTTGTAGAAGAATTATTTAAAAAATGTAAGACTGAGGGGATACACACTACAATTGATACTTCTGGATATATAGAAATAGATAGTGCAAAGGAAGCTTTAGAATATACAGATTTAGTTTTATTAGATATAAAATCCTATAATGATAAAATCTTTAAAGGTTTAACTGGTGTATCTAATGAAAATACCTTAAATTTGGCTAAATACTTAAAGGAGATAAATAAGCCCACTTGGATAAGATATGTATTGGTTCCAAGGATTACAGATAATATGAAAGATATAGAGAATTTAGCCAAGTTTATTTCAGATATGGATAATATAGAAAAAGTCCAAGTACTTCCTTTTCATAAATTGGGAGAATACAAATGGGAAGAGCTAGGATATAATTATGAATTAGAAAATACTCCAGTTCCTAATGAAGAGATTGTACAGAAAACTAAAGATATTTTTAATAGCTATGGATTTAATGTTGTTTAAGGAAAGAAGGCAGTATGGTGACAGTTTACCATACTGCTTTTCTGGTGTGCCCAGCATGGGCAACAACTTGGTGGTGAAAGTCCACTA
>DAIMNI010000095.1:0-4961 GCA_036720245.1 Tissierellia bacterium
CTTGTACTTCTAAATATAGCTGTTCTAATAAATCATAAACCTTATCATCCATCCCAAAACCACCTCTTCGCGAATAACTTTTATTCTATTATATCATTTGGGGGTTAGTTTATACAATAGATAATGTGGGAAGAATATTCAAGAATGTCTAGCCCGGCAATAACATACTAAGTTATTTCTGTTCACTCAATAGTCGATGACTCCCCAGATTCTATCTCAGCAGCTGGAAAAACAATTGTTATACGGGTACCGATATCTACCCTACTTAGTATTTCAAAATAAGCTCCATGGCGTTCAATTATCCATTTAGCAATTGACAGTCCTAGTCCAGAACCACCTGTTTTCCTTGCTCTAGATTCATCTGAACGATAAAATCGGTCAAATATATGTGGTAAATCCTCGGAGTCTATTCCAATACCACCATCTTGGACTATTATATGGATATGATTTTCTTTCTTAATAATTCTTAAGATAATTTTATTTCCACTTGGTGTGTATTTTATACTGTTGTCTACAAGTATCCGAATAGCTTGTTTAATAAGCTGTTTATCTCCACTAATATAGGCTGGCCTATCTAAATCAATTTCAAAGTTATGGCTTTTATCAATCATTTGTGTTTCCCGTATTATCTCATCTACTACTTCGCATGAGTCAAAGATTTCCTCATGAATTTGGATAGTTTTATTATCACCACGAGCAAGAAAAAGAAGTTCCTCAACCAATTCCTTCATGCTTTCTGCCTCAGATTTGATTGCATCAATTGATTCTTGCATAGTCTTCTCATCATTTTTACCCCAACGGTCTAAAAGATTTGCATACCCTTGTATGACAGATATAGGCGTTCTTAGTTCATGAGATGCATCGGAAACAAATCGCACTTGGGATTGATAGGAATCATTGATTCGGTTTAACATATCATTTATTGCAGCCGCTAAATCTTTAAGTTCATTTTGAGAACTATCAACAGATATACGGCTGTCAAGTTTATTGGCGTCAATATTGCTAATAGCTCCAGCTAAATCCTTAATATAAGCTCCATTTGCCATAGAGGCTACCTCTGCATTGAGATTTCTTGCTGTTTCTGTTAAATCTGACAAAGGTTTAAGGGTTTTCCTTATCATCTTTGAGCCCTTACCTATATTTCCTATTAGTATCAATGCCTCAAATATCAATATAATAAGGAATAAATATAAAAATAATTTCAGGTCAGAATTTAAGGAATATACTATTTTATAGGATGAATCACCAATAGAAAATCCAATAATATACTTAAGAGAATATACTTTATCCAGTAATCTTATATTCTCACCTTTCTGGGATATTATGATGTTTCGTTTTGCATTATCGATTTTAATGGGTAAGTTTTTTTGTATTTTAGGGGGAAGTGTAATACCTTTTGTAGGCTCTTCAGTCATTAATACTTGATAGTTATCTCCATAATGTATGGACTCTAATTCTTTAGGAAATTGTTGTATTATATCTTGAGCTCCTTCTTCCGTTTTCCACAGAATAACAAAAAAACTCATTAGAAAAATAAGGATATTGATTGCCAAAAACCCTGAAAGCAATCTTCCTATCATTTTTACATTGAGTTTTATTACAAGGGATGAACGTATTTTATTAGTTATTTTGGTTGAATTTGCGTCTTTTTTACTCATCTTTTATTACATACCCCACTCCCCGAACGGTATATATTATTTTTAATCCAAAGGGTTCTTCAATCTTTGCACGAAGATATCTTATGTATACATCTACTGCATTGGTCCCTCCTGAAAAGTCATAACCCCAAATATGCTCAAGTATAGTCTCACGGCTCATAACTATATTTTTATTTTCTAAAAGATAATTCAATAAATCAAATTCACGTTTTGTCAAATATACTAAATTATCCTTTACATGAACTTCTCGTTTATTAGGATCTAAATGTAAAGGTCCTACAATTAGTTCCTGTGATGTTTCCAATAGATTGCCAGCATCCTTTTTCCTAAGAGCAACCCTAATTCTTGCAAGTAATTCCTCTATTGCAAAGGGCTTCGTAATATAATCATCGGCACCTCCATCAAGTCCCGTAACTTTATCTACAACAGCATCTCTAGCAGTAAGAAGTATGACAGGTAAATCAGAAAATTGTCGAATTCTCCTAAGTACCTCAATTCCATTTAGTCCTGGTAGCATAATATCCAATAGCACCAGATCAAAGGGGTGGGTTTTAACAAGTTCTAACCCATCCCTTCCATTAAAAGCCTTCTCCACTTCATAGCCTTCATATTTAAGTTCTAATTCAATAAAACGTGCTATCTTTTCTTCATCTTCAATTATCAGAATTCTCCCCATTAGATTTCTCACCTTTGACTTCTTTTTTTATGTTCCCAGCTGCATCAGCAACTGAATCCATGGCACGGTTAATATTCTCTTTACCTAATTCAGGACCACTAAACATATATCTATAGCCAAAGAATAGTCCTATAATCATAATAGGAACAGTAATCCAAAACATAAATAGTAGAAGAACTACTAATACGGTTACTGGAATTGTAATTATTTTATCTCCGTCTTTTACAACTTCAAAATGGTTCCTATTCCCTTTGTTTATTATCTTGCCGCACCATCTAAAAAATTTACCCATTAATTCCCTAAAAGATGTACCATCATATGAACTGGTTTCACCTTTCATGGTTTCACTATATTCTCCATTTTTCCCGTCCTTATGTGAGTTTCTTGAACTGTAAAAGCCTCCTCCTTTAGGTGGTTTAATACGATTTTGTTTTTCAAGATTAATTATAGCTTCAAGTAAGTCGCCGTTAGTTTCTTCAAGGGCTGCTTTTGCCTCATCATAAGAAATATTTGTTCTTTGACGTAATTGTTCTACCTGCTCTAAAGTAACCATAAACATAACCTCCTGTTATTTAATATAATTTTATTATAACAACAGAAGCTTTGAAAACAATTCAAGAAAGATTAAAATTTGATTAAAATTTTAAAATAGTTTTTGTTCATTTATATAATTATATCATAAAAATTATATTATCAGTATATATTAGTTATGGATTCCAATATTATAATGCCAATCTGTTTCTATGGAATGTAGCAATAATTATGATAATATATTATAATCACATAGGAATGAAAAATAGTAGGCCATATATATAGAAACCTACTATTTTATAATTCAAAATACATTAAATGACAGTCATTAACAAAAGGATCACTTAATGGCAACATATAATCATTGATTTTTTTAAAGCCATTTCTTGAATAAAAATTAACTGCATTAGGAACAGAATACAATATAATAAATTTAGCCCCTATTACAGTATCAGAAAAATAGTAAATATCAGAAATGACCTTAGCTAAGATATAATCACTTAGGTTAAAAATATCCTCTTCGTCATCGGAATAAGGTAAACCTTGGTATTTAACATCCATTGCAAAAGTATTAATCTCTATTGCTGGAAAGCCACATATTTTAGGAAAAGCACTATCAGGCTTGTATAATAACAAAGATGCATTTAAACTATAAAACCCAATAATAATGCTTTCATCTTTATTAACAACTACAGAAGTTACACTGCTACCATCCCCACAAATCTCTTCAGCATTTTTCAATAAATTATTCAAAGCATCATTGCCACAATCAAAGCCTTCACACATTTTTCTATGTTTACTTGAGAATGGTTCTATTTCTATATTTATTTCATTTCCATACATATTACTTGTTGCCCTTTTCTATTTGCTTATTAATTTTTTCAGCTCTTTCTAGAATTTCATTAATTTGTTTATCTTTTTTCTTATTTAGTTGTTTTTGAAACTTATCTCCGTCTAAGATAACTTTATTATCAACAGGTATTGCTAAAACAGCCATAGCATTCTCCCCCTTCATACTTTTATCCTTTTTCTTGCTTTCTTTATCCATATTATACCCTCCTTGTCCTAAAAATACAACTTTGTTTAAACCCTTATAGACCCTGTACAGTATATTATGCCTAAAAACAGAGTTTAGAATACATAAAGGTTCAAGGATAGAATGACAGATACTATGCTTAGAAAGCAACAATAATAAGAAAATATAATCCTAAGTCCAATCCCTTAAATCAATGTCCAATAGAGGAGGTGTACCTTGAAAAGGCCATCCCCATAATTTCATAGAAGTGGTCTTTAATTTTTTCAAAATCTAAATATAATTCTAATAGTTGGTATTTGATTACTACAAAAATTTTATAATCTTTATCCTTCTTTTAGAAAATAAAATGGAGCAAAACGAATCATCCTCGCTAATCCAAATCATACATATTCTATTGCTATATTTCTGAAATCTTCCATATCTTTTAGATTATTATTTAATATATCATATACTATTTCTCTATCTAAATTTATATAATCATGTACTAATATATTCCTAAATCCAGCCATATTAGATAAACTTTTCTTTAAATCACTATCTATTATTTTATTTTCAAATAAGATTTCAAATATTTCCCTATTGCTATTTGGCTTTCTATATCCCATATCAGAAATAATATGATTTGCAATATCTATAACACATTCTATAGATAAATGCAAAAACCTTTCGGTGGAACCATATATTAATGGATCAAGTAAATATTCCTCTTTTGAATATTTGCCCATTTCATGCAAAAACTTAATATATTCGTCTAATTTGCTTATTCTAGATAAAACAACCTCTCTATTCACCATAATTACACACCCCTATTTCCTGGACCCTAACATTTGTTTATTATAATAATCACTATAATATTGAAAATCAAAATATTCCCTAAGCACTAAAGATTCAAAGGAAATTCTATCATCGCTATCCTTAATAACTTTTCCTTCATATATAATTTTATATTTCAAAAATATAGAATCTACATTTAGAAATACAATATCCACATCCTTTTTAAATATGGATTTTCCCAATTCTATTAAATTACCTCTCATGAATATTTCTGATTTTTTATCTA
>DAIMNI010000095.1:4971-5945 GCA_036720245.1 Tissierellia bacterium
ATTCCTGTTAAGTCTGGCATAATAGCAATATCTATATCACTATTTTCATTTTGTTCTCCCCGTGCATAAGAACCAAAAATATAAGCAAAATTTACCTTACAAATTTTCTCTGTTTCTTTTAGAAATATATTAATTTTTCTTTTTAATGCACTATCCATGAACTCACCTACTTTTTAAATTTACCGTTTCCCCTGTAACCATATTATATCCTAAATACCCCCGCACCATCACTATCTCACTACTTATTACAATAACAATTGACTATCTCACCATAATAAATTGTATGCAAATCACCTTTTTCATACCATTCATTCTTTACTTCACTATCCAATAATTCTGAGTCCATAGGATGTTTATATACAATTTTACATTCATAAATCATTTGGCAACTCCCTATAGCAGGGGATTTTACTGATTTACTGTCTAGAATATCTAAATTACATTCTTTAAATTTATCAAAATCCCTTCCCGATTTACTTCCACAATATCCTAAGGCTTTGTTCATTTTATTGTCTAATGGAACAGATACAGTGAAGTCCTTGGCATTTTCCAATAATTCATGGGTATGTCTACTTTCCCTTACTAATACTGTAAATATAGGGCTACCCCATATATATCCAATATTCCCCCAGCCTATGGTCATGGTGTTTACTCTATTTTCATCGTCCTTAACAGTTAAAAAAGCCCCTCTTTCTTTTAAACTTTTTAAAGCATCTACTAAATTTAAAGTATAATCAAAATCCATTGTATAACCTCCTAAAATTTTATTTTTTATTTAAAATTATCTTTTACAATAACTTCTTCTTTAATATCATAGTGTTACATATTATTTATATTATATCAAATTAATTTTGTTTATGGAAAGATAGCCAAAATTATAGGAAAGTCCATTTACTTTAAATTAGAAGTAAAACAACTCGCTGACATTAAGAAAGATTATAACGAAACAAGAGTAGGAGCTAACTGAAATAATC
>DAIMNI010000096.1:0-5862 GCA_036720245.1 Tissierellia bacterium
AATGACAGCGGCAATGATAGACAGGCTTACACATAAATCATATATTGTAAATATAAATGGTAATTCTTATAGATTAAAAGAGACACAGCTTTGGTTAGAAAAGAAATATTTTTTTTACCCAAGCTAGAGGAATTTTGGATTAAAATATAGGGGAATTTTCACTTGACAAATACATAGGATGTATTTAAATATCCATTGAGCAGCTAACCCATTAGGTTGTCCTATGTAGAACCAAAACATAGGATGTATTTAAATCAAAATTGGTGTTGTTGTGACATTTTCATTTAAATGTAGAACCTAGGCATAGGATGTGTATTTATCAACTTCAAATATGGCTATATATAATGCACTTCTTAGAGCATCTAATTTATTAGGGCATACCAGTTCCTGCGGTAAAAAATAGGGCAACTTATAAATGGATCTATAGAAATTGGTAGATACCCTGGCACGGCCACAGTCACAGCCACATTTTTAGTGCCAATTGAGCTATTAAAAAATGCTGGTTTATATAAATTAGTAAAAGAACAATATAGGCTATAAAATAATCACGGAAATACCCACTTTGCCAATAAAATGGGTATTTTCTATTTATCTGGAGAAACTATGGTGAATAAAAACATAAATTCTGATATTATATATATAATAAAAATTATTATAAAGAGGCGATACATATGCAAAAAATTTTTGACAACGACTGGCAGGAGCTACTAGAATCTGAAATGGAAAAAGAATATTATCAAAATCTAAGACAATTTTTAATAAAAGAGTATAGCACTAGAACCATATATCCAGATATGTACGATATTTTTAACGCTTTACATTTGACAGCTTATAAAGATGTAAAGGCTGTTATCCTTGGGCAGGACCCTTATCATGGGCCCAATCAGGCTTATGGGCTGGCCTTTTCTGTAAAGGAAGGTATAAGGATTCCTCCATCCTTGGTAAATATATATAAGGAACTACATGATGATTTAGGCTGCTATATACCAAATAATGGCTGTCTAACCAAATGGGCTAAAGAAGGAGTACTATTATTAAATGCCTCCCTGACTGTAAGGGCGGGAGAGGCTAATTCTCATAGTAGAATAGGCTGGGAAATTTTCACTGATCATATAATAAAATTATTAAATGAAAGAGAAGATCCTATAGTATTTATTCTATGGGGAAACAATGCTAGAAAAAAGAAAGAAATGATAACAAATCCTAAACATTATATAATAGAATCAGTTCATCCTAGCCCATTATCAGCTAGTAGGGGCTTTTTCGGTTCAAAACCTTTTTCTAAAACTAATAAGTTTTTAGAAAGCATAGGCAAGGAACCAATTGATTGGCAAATAGAAAATATAGATTGACACTATACCACCATATAGTATAATAGCATAAAAATGGTAAGGAAGACTGAAATGAATACTTTCTTATATAATATATATGATTTAGGTGATACTAAAGTATATTATAAAAGAGAATTTAAAGGCATAGAAGAGAAAATTAGGATCAAATTAGATAGATATACCATAATATAAAGCCCCTAGATTTAGCACCTAAGGGCTTTATATTTTATGCTGCATTTGGCAATTCAGCTATAATGTCTTGGGAAAGCTTATCTTTTAATAGTTTTACTTCTTCCTTAGTTAAACCAATGCCAATTAAATAATCTTCTGCAGCTTTTTCTAAATTCACTTCTGAAAGATCTGCATCTTTAGATAGATTTGCAATACTTCTAAGAGATGTTAGGATATTGCTTTCTGCAATACTTTCGTATTGTTCAGAACCATATTCTACATTATAGTAATTTACAAAGGAAAGCATATAGTCTTCTTTAATTTCTTCTGGTGTAGCTCCCATTAGGGCTTCAAGTAATCCTGCTACAAATCCTGCACGATCTTTACCTTCTGTACAATGTACAAGATAGGGCCCTTCGCTATCTATCATAAACTTTAATCCTTCTTTAAGTTTAGTTTTAAAATCGTCTGATTGGAAATCCACACCCATATCTAATAAAATTACATTGCCATTTTCATAAAGCGTCTTATAATATGGGGAGTTAAAATCTTCAGCTTCTATATAGCCTTTTATTTCCTCCTCACTGTCTGCTAGATTAACAACTGCTTTTATACCTACTTCCTTGATTAATTCATCGGAATATGCTGCTCTTTCCAATTCATTATTAATAGGACTGCTACTTCTATAATATACTCCTTTTCCCATATTGCCTATTTGGGCATTTCTAAAATTAGCAAAAACCTCATCAGTAGAATAATCCTCTCGATTATTAGTACGTTTTAATTGTCGAATTTCCCACTCTGTACGGTAGCCTGTTTTTTCTTTTATTTGGATTTCTACCTTATCTCCTTCTTTTACATTATAGGTGGTGGAGAAATTACCCATATTAATAGCTACAATAATATGGTTGGCACCAATACCTCGTGGAGCACGTACTATTTCACTTCCTGTATCTACATCACTATATCCTGTTCCAAAAGGGGCTTCAATTTCCTGATCATTTATTTTAACTGTTAAAACATCTCCAAATTCAAATCCTGCATTTAACAAATTTTGTGTAAGTAAGTTTAAAGTAATATTACCATATTTATCAACTAATTTCACAGTGCCAGTTGTATCTTTATTAAAGAAATTAGATAAATAATAATGTATTTTTGCAAGTTCTGCTCTTTTTGCATTGGTGTTCAGGTCTAAATTATTACCTTTACCCTCGACAATTCCTGAGCCAACTAAATATTTAATAATTGGCATATCCTTTTCGCTAACTTCATCTAAATCTAAATAATCTTCTAATTTACTATCTTCTGCAGTAATCTCTTTATAATGCATATAGTTATATAGGGTTTCAAACATTTCTAAACGAGTAACTTTTTCTTCAGCTTTAAAATCTTCCTCTTTATATAGTCCTATTTCTTTACTCCAATCTAAAACTTCGTCTAATTCCCCTAATCCTTTTTCAATAGCATAAAAGGATTGATATAAAGTGAAACGTGAAACTTCATCATTTGGTCTAAATTCTTTCCCTAGGTTTTCCATAATTTCATTATCGATTACATATTTTGCAGCATCTGTATACCATTTTCCCTCTTCAGCCCATGTATCTAAACTAATAAAAGAAAAAGTAAAAATAAAAGCTAGAAACAAGGACATTAATTTAAATCTTTTATTCATTTTAAATTCCCCCTTCGTTTATTTTAATAAATTCTACTTAAAACCATTATATCATGATTATTTTATCTAACTTCTAAATAATTAGCTATATTAGCATTTTCATCTATTATTCCCTTAATTTTAGAAGTTTTACAACTAAGTAATCCAGTAACTCCTGGGCCATGGCCAGATTTTACGCAATTGCTATGGATAATTACTCCAATAGTTACAGACCCTTTTAGAAATTGACGGCCATAAGTATTGTCGCAGTCTTTAAGTAGAACAATATCTCCAAAACGAAGCTTGTCTATGCCATATTTTTTTACTTCTTCTTCATCCCCTGTTGTTATATCATAATCTCCAGAAAGGCTAGTTGAACTACCAATACCTGAGCCCATTAAATGTGCAGGGATTTCTGTAACTACTGGCACTTCTAATTCTCCATTTTCATTTTCTACAATTCCCATTTTTTCAAACAAATCTGGGTCTAGATTCATTACTAAAACATCTTTGTGGCCTTCAATTTCTAGGCCTTGTCCATGGGCTTTGACTAAAATTTTATCATCTATAGCCATGTTTTCTAAATCTTCCTTTGGGAAATATACCAGCACATGCTCAATGCCGCCATGAGTACCTGTTACATAACCTTTAGCACCTTTAGCATCCCCTGAAATTACTTTAGCTTCATTTCCTACGCAAGATAGTACCATTAATGCTTTGTTTTCAGCTTGTTCTTCATTTCTCATACTAACTCCTGGCTCCACATGGTCCCCGACTAAATCCATACAAGAATCTCCGATTTGATAATTGTATGTAATTCCACCAGTACCATGTAAAATCATAGGTCTTCCATCATTACTAATCTTATAAGGATTACCCCCCATAATAGGACTATGGATTTTACCTTGCACTGATTGCATTACTAACTTTTCCTTATTAGTTTTTAACATAAAACCGCCTCCTTATTTCAATTATATCATATTATTTTCCTATGAATACTGGTATAATATTTTAAAAGGAGTTGAGTATATGGCAAGAAAAAAGAAAATAATTGAAATGGAAATAAAAGATACTATCTTTCCAAATAAATCTATTGGTGAACACGAAGGAAATACAGTTATATGTAAAGGTGGCATAAAAGGGCAGATGGTAAAGGTCCTATTAAATAGAAGAAAAGGAAATTATATTGAGGGAAGAATATTAGAAACTATAGAGAATTCCCCTTTAGAAACAGAAATAGGATGCACCCATCAAGGCGAATGTGGAGGTTGTATTTATCAAAAACTTAGCTATGAAAAGGAACTAAAATATAAGGAAGAACAGGTTTTAGACCTATTTCAAGAGGCTGGGATTAGTGATTTTAATTATTTAGGAATAGAAGGAAGCCCAAATGCTATAGGCTATAGAAATAAAATGGAATATACTTTTGGGGATGAAAGAAAGGATGGTCCCCTATCACTAGGGCTTAATAAAAAAGGTAGATTCTATGAAGTAGTAGAAATTCCAGAATGTAATATAGCAGATAGTGATTTTACTATTATATCTCAAAGGGTGTTAGGGTATTTTAGGGAATTAGGTATTCCTCAATATAATAAGAGAAAACACGAAGGGGTATTAAGGCATTTAGTAATTAGAAAAGCCTTATCAACTGGTGAAATATTAGTAAATCTAGTTACCAGTTCTCAGGGGACAATTGATATTGATGAATTTAAAGGCATCCTTCTTCAATGCAACGAAATCCAAGGAGAAATTGTAGGTATATTTCACACAATAAATGATAGTTTATCAGATGTAGTAATTGCTGAGGATTTGAAATTAATATATGGAAGAGATTATGTAGTAGAGGAAATACTAGGATTAAAATTTAAAATATCCCCATTTTCATTTTTCCAAACCAATACTTTTGGTGCAGAAAAACTGTATTCTATAGTAAGGGAATTTGTGGGAGATGAGAAAGGTATAGTATTTGACCTATATTCAGGCACTGGAACTATAGCTCAAATGTTATCCCCTAACTGTAAAAAAGTAATAGGCATAGAAATAGTAGAGGAAGCAGTAGAAAAGGCTAAGGAAAATGCTAAATTAAACAAACTTGATAATATGGAATTTATTGCTGGGGATGTGCTAAAGGCAGTAGATTCTTTAGATGAAAAACCAGATTTGATAATAATAGACCCACCAAGAGATGGAATTCACCCAAAGGCTATAAATAAAATAATAGATTTTAATCCTGAAAATTTTATATATGTATCCTGTAATCCTGTAACCTTAGTAAGGGATTTGAAGGTATTTAGGGAAAAAGGATATAGGCTAGATAAGGTGAAGTTAATGGATATGTTTCCTAGGACTAGGCATGTGGAGTGCATAGCGTTGATACAAAGAGAAATTATGTAGAAATCCTCCATTTCAAGCTCTTTCATGACTATTTTGTTTTTGAAGAAGATGAGCATAATAACAAGAAAAAGGTACTGAAGAAGTATTTCAATGTTTCAGTGGTGGTTGACCTAGTTAGTGGAGATACAAGAAAATAGATTATAGTAGATGAGAATCAGCAGGATTAAAAAACTTGCTGATTTTTGTATTTATACTTTCAGACTTGTCAAAAGGACAATTCAAGAATGGTGATTTTGATAATTCTAGAATGGCAAAAAAGAAAAGTCTAGACTTGTCAAAAAGACAACCTAACTATATAGAGATTAGTTAGATTGA
>DAIMNI010000097.1:0-1188 GCA_036720245.1 Tissierellia bacterium
GGCAAATGGAACAAGAAATTATTAAAATTTTAAAAGAAAATCAAAATAGTGCATTATATGTATCTCATAATAAAGATGAGGTCTATAGAATATCTGATAGAATAGCTATAGTTCATAATGGTAAAATAGAGGAAATCAATGATAAGATTAACTTATTTAATAAACCTAAAGGCTACAATTCAGCAATTTTAACAGGCTGTGAAAATATTTCTAGGGCTAAGAAAATTGGGGAAAATAAAATAAAAGCCTTAGATTGGAATTTAGATTTTGTATTTAAAGAAGAAATGGAAAACATTAAATATATTGGAATACATACACATAATATGGAAGTTTCTAAAGATAAAAATATAGAAAATGTATTTCCATTAAAATTAATTGACAAAATACAAAATAGATATTTTGAAACCTTTGTATTAATAGGTAGTGGCGGAAAATCTCCTATTTATTTAGAATTACCTTTTGAGGAGGCCTCTAAATATAATATTGGGGAGAATGTATTGGTGAAATTTAATGAGGAGCATTTATTACCTTTAAAATAAGACAGAGGCTATCCGATGACACTAAAAAATTCTAAAATGTCATCCTGAACGTCTAAAAATGTCATCCTGAACCAAAGGTGAAGGATCTCTAAACGGTAGAAAGCCTAGATCCTTCACTACGTTCAGGATGACATGAATCACGAATTGTCAATTGTAAAGATCCTTCGCATACGCTCAGGATGACAAAGAAAGCGTTCAGGATGACAAAGAAAACGCCTAGGATGACAGTAAATAAACCTGTCTTTCTTCCCCCTTATATACCCCTTCTTCTTGAGATTTTATTACAATATAGCCATCTGCATTGGCTAGTAGAGAAATCATTCCTGATTCTCCAAAGCTTGGGTTTGCATAGATTTTACCATCTATTTCATTTAATTTTACCATTTGATAGGTTTCCCTTCCTGGAGATGAGGGGAAATTAAAGTTCATTATGGCTTTTACTTGTGATGCTATATTCTTTTTCCCTAATTTTTTATTTATAAAATCCTCTACTATTACCTTAAAAACTATAATGGAGGATACGGGATGGCCTGGTAGTCCTATAATTGGCTTTCCTTCTCCTTCACCGATTATAGTTGGCTTTCCTGGTTTAATAGAAATTCCATGAATAAATACTCCTTTACCACAAAAAGAATTAATCACTTTATCT
>DAIMNI010000097.1:1199-5823 GCA_036720245.1 Tissierellia bacterium
GTGGTTGTTGGCTGACGTTTCGCATATTGCTGGTTTGATTGCTGCCACCAGATATTAAAACTATATCCGATTCTTTTATTCCCTTTTCTACCTCAGCTTTCAGTTTTTCATAATTATCTCTTACTATGGTTCTATTGACCACATCTCCACCTAGATTTTTAATTAAACCATCTAGGGCATAACTATTTATATCTCTAATCTTACCTAATTCTAATTTCTCATCTAAATCTATTATTTCATCTCCTGTGGAAATAATATAAAATCTAGGTTTTTTATATACTTTTATCTGATTTTTCCCTAGGGCTGCTAATACTCCTATAGCCTCTGGTGTAAGGCTTCTTCCCTTTTTTAAGGCTATTTCCCCTATTCCTATATCCTGACCTTTTAAAATTATATTTTCATTATAAGATATAGCCTTATACACCATAAGAGTTAAATCATCTAGTTTTTCCGTATCCTCTATCATTATCATAGCATCTGCCCCTTCTGGAATCATTCCTCCAGTAGGTACATATACTGCTTCACCTGCAGATATACTATAGGGGCTAGTTTCCCCCATTTTTACTTCTCCTATTATATTGAAAACACTAGGTATGGAACTACTGGCACCGTGACTATCTTTAGATTTAATGGCATAACCATCCACAGTGGAACGATTAAATTCTGGCACATTTATATTTGAAATTATATCTTCAGCTAATATTCTATTATGGCTTTCTACTAGGGATACATTTTCTACACTTAAATTGAAATCTTTAAATACTTTTCCCATTTCAGCTTTAGCTTCTTCAACTGATGCTACATTAAAAAAATCCACTATATATCTCCCACCTTTCCCTCTTCTAAATAAACAATATCCCTACATAGTCGTCTCGATTGTTCCATATTATGAGTAACAATTAAAACAGTAGCCTTGGTTTTTGCATTAAATCTTAGAATTTCTCTTTCCAGTATTTTTATGGACTCTGGATCGATATTAGATGTAGGTTCGTCCAACAATAATAGCTTTGGTTGAAAAATCATAGCTCTAGCTAAGTTTACTTTTTGGGACTCTCCCCCTGAAAGCAGATGAGCCTTTTTGTCTTTTAAATCCTCTATTTCAAAACGTCTAATTATATCCTCTATTTCACTTTTCATCTTTTCTTTTTTATAATTTCTTAATTTCAAGGGATAAGCTATATTGTCTTTAACAGATCTTCTAAATAAATAGGGTTTTTGGGTAACCAAAGTCATTTCTCTATATATATTTTTATTTATTGTCTTTCCATCGTATTTTACTATGCCTGAAAATTCCTTATCTAATCCCGCTATAATGTGCAATAATGTAGTTTTGCCACTGCCATTAGGCCCCATTATGCCTGTTATTTTACCCTTTTTAAATTCTAAATTTTCTATATCTAATATTAGTTTTTCAGAATAATATTTTTTAATATTTCTAATGGAAACATCCATACTAATCCTCCCCACTATATGTATATAATATACTATTGACAATAAAGGATATAATAAGGAGTATAATTCCCAAAGCTATGGCCATTGGATAATCTCCCATGGAGTTCATCATAGATATAGTAGTGGTAATTACCCTAGTATGGCCTTTAATATTCCCACCTACTATCATAACTGCACCTACCTCCGAAATAGCTCTAGAAAAAGCTGTAACTATATTTACCATTAAATCCACTCTAAGTTCCCTTATAATTAATAAAATTGTATCAAATCTTTTTGCACCTAGAGTTATGGCTACCTTTTCTATGGCTTTCCCCCTATTTTTTGCAAGACTATAGTTTAAACCAAGTATCAAAGGAATTACCAATAGAGTTTGGGCAATTATCATGGCTTTTGGAGTATATAATAATTCAAATTGTCCAAGGGGACCCCGTCTAGATAATAATATGGCTACTATTAACCCTACTATTACAGAAGGAATGCTCATAAAAGCATATAATATTCTAGAAAAAAGCCTCTTCCCTTTAAAATCCTTAATTCCCAAATGAATTCCTAGTGGAACGCATATTATAGAGGCTATTATAGTAGCAGTAGTAGATACAAATAAGGATAAAAAGACTATGCTATAAATCTCCTTATCAAAACTTATAAGTAATCTAATAGCCTCCCTAAAGCCTTCTGAAATATAGCCCATACAATCACCACCTATTAATTAGACTGCATATTAAATATGCAGTCTAAAATTATTTTGCATTAGGTATAAATAGAGGCATCCCATATTCCTCTACACCAAATTCTCCTATTAATTCTTGTACCTTATCAGATAGCATCCAGTCCATAAATTTCTTAGCACCTTCTGAATTTATTTTATCAGATTTATCTGGATTTACAGGTATTATACCATATTGATTAAATAGATTTTCGTCTCCTTCTATTATTATTTCTAAATCCAAATTGTCTTTCATGCTTAAATAAGTACCCCTATCTGTAATGGTATAGGCTTTTTTTTCATCTGCAATTTTAAGTACATCACCCATACCAGATCCAGCTGAGATATACCAATCTCCTTCTGGTTCTATACCAGCTTCCTTCCAAATGGATAGCTCTTTCTTATGGGTGCCAGAATCATCTCCCCTAGATACAAACTCTGTTTCAGTTTCAGCTAAAGCTTTCAATCCTTCTAATATATCATTGGGATAATCTGATTTTAAATTTAGCGGATCTTCTTTTGGTCCTACTAATATATAATCATTATACATTACATCATGTCGTTCTAAACCATGGCCTTCTTGAACAAATTCTTCTTCTGATTCCTTTGCATGAACTAATAGTATGTCAGCTTCTCCCTCTTTACCCATTTGTAATGCCTTTCCAGTGCCTACTGCTATTACCTTTACCTCTATTCCAGTTTCTTCTTCAAATTTTGGCAATAGATAGTCTAAAAGCCCACTGTCTTGAGTACTGGTAGTAGTAGATAGTATTATACTGTCCCCAGCCTCACTTTTTTCACCACCACAGCCTACCAATAATATAAGTACAAGTAAAACACTTAAAGCTAATGTAAATCTTTTTCTCATGAAAATTTTCCTCCTTTTTTATTTAAAACAAGTACCACCACAAAAAAAACAGCCCTAGAAAGGGCTGGAAATAGATCTATATAATCTATAGTTTAATCCTTCTCTTCCTTTCCAAATACGGGAGGCTTAAAGGTTTCCCTTTAAACCCAGACTTAAGTTTCATGACCTTAGGCTTTAGAAATTTAAGTTCGGAAAATTTGTATATATATTCATTTTTTCTCCTCTGGCAAAGCCTATTAGACTAATGCCCAGTTCTTCTCCTAATTCTATTGAAAGGGAAGTAGGTGCTGATCTAGATACTATTACTGGCACTTGCCTTTTTGCTGCTTTTATTAATATTTCAGAGGATATTCTGCCACTAGTGAGAATTATTTTATCTTGGGTTTTTATACCTTCTACTAATGCCCTACCAAATACCTTGTCCAAAGCATTGTGTCTGCCAATATCCTCTTCAAATATTAATATGTCTTCATAGGTACAAAGTGCACAACTATGAACTCCCCCAGTATCCTTAAATAATTCTGATTTTCTATTAAATTCCCTTACAAGAGATTTAATCTTTTCTACTTTTATAGGTATGGGGTTTTTAATTTTTTCAGATTTAAAAGAATCTAATACATTGTAAAATAAAGTACCTTTTCCACAGCCAGAGGTAATAGTTCTTTTACCCCTTAGATTATCTCTAAATTTATTTGCATTGTATAATTTAATATTGCATATACCTTTGTCTTCCTCAATTCTAATCTTTAGAATGTCTTCTATAGAATCTATATACCCTTCTGAATATAAAAATCCTATTGCAAGATATTCTAAAGAGGATGGACTACATAACAAAGTAATAATTTCTTCTTCCTCTATAAATAGAGTAAAGGGATATTCTAGAATTACAATATCTTCTTCCCTTGTAAGGTTTTCTCCCTTTACTCTGATAATATTTATATTCTGAATCTTATTCATATTATATACTCCATTCTCCTAGTTCTTCAGTTTCTAAATAATTATTTAAGTCTTCTTTAGTATTTAGATTTAAAAACATATCCCAATTTGGACTAAATTCTCTAGCCTTTTCTTCTTCTATATAGAGAACATCTAATTTCTTCAATAGAGAATTTATAGATTTTTGATTGTTTAATAAATGTTCTTCTATATCCACAATCATATCCTTAGAATAAAAGGCATTGAAAGGCTCTATCCATTCTCCATATTTTGTTACACAGGCCTTGACCCTTATATCCTCTATTTCTTCTTTCATATATTTAATATAATCTAAATATATATTTGGCATATCACAAGCTACAAAATATACATATTGACTGCTGGCACAGGCTAAACCTGAATGGATACCAGATAGAGGCCCTTTTCCCACTATTATATCCTTGGTTATTTTATCATTAAAACCAAGATAGTATTTTGATTTATTAGTTACTACAATTATTTCTTCAAACTCCTTTGAAAGTTTCCTGCTGAGATTGTCTATTAGTCTTCTCTCATCAAACTTCAATAATTGCTTATCAAATCCCATTCGTGTGCTTTTCCCACCTGCTAAAATAACAGCAGTCCCAAACTTTTTCATGTTAATCACCTCTATCTAGCGCATT
>DAIMNI010000098.1:0-5501 GCA_036720245.1 Tissierellia bacterium
AAAGTTCTTCTCCACTATTTAGAAGGCTGTTTTGATTTACATTTAAAAATATATTGTAAAATTCTTGATATTCATAAGTTGTATCATAATAAATACCTACAATATTGTAGGTATTTCCTCCAAACTCAATACTATCGCCTACAGTTTTCCCAATTTCTCTAGCCATATCGTTGCTTATCATTATTTCTCCATCTTCAGGGAGCCGTCCTTGTTTTAGCCAAGATTTAATAGTGGAAAGAGCATTATCATCCATTTTAAATAATCTAGTCTTTGACCTCGATCCAAAACTTTCTTTTAAATCTATAGTATTAAAGAAACCGACTTTATCTATATGCCTATTAAATATTAAATTATTTGCATCTTTGCTAGAAATTGGACTTATGATTCTAAAATGATATCCTCCTGTATTTTTAAAAATTAAATCTTTATAAGACTCAAAATAAGATGATACTCCAAATAAAAAAGTTGATAAGATTAATACAGCTAAAAATATAGTAATTCTTGTTGAATTATAACTCTTTCTATTGTTTTTAATATCTCCTTTAATATATTCCTTAAAAATATTCATCTTATCACCCCGTCGCTTACTACAAGGCCATCTTCCATTCTAATTATTCTATCTGCTGATAATGCTACTTCTTCATCATGGGTTACTATTATTATTGTTTGCTTATACTTTAAATTTGATAATCTAAAAAGTTCTATTATATCCCTAGAATTTTTCTTGTCTAAATTTCCCGTGGGCTCATCTGCTAAAACTATACTTGGCTTATATATTAAACTTCTAGCTATAGCCACTCTTTGTTGTTGGCCTCCTGATAGTTTATCTGGAAAGACTTTTAATTTATCCTCAATTCCTAAACTATTTACCAATTCATTGAAATGTTCTGTTTCCACTTCTTTATTATCCATTAAAATAGGTAATTTTATATTATTCTCCACTGAAAGATTGGGAATTAAATTGAAAAATTGATATATAATTCCTAGCTGTCTCCTTCTATAAAGGGCTAAACTATTTTCATTTAGTTTTGATATATTGCTACCTTCTACCATTATCTCCCCATCTGTTGCCTTATCTATACCTGAGATTAAATTTAAAAGAGTAGATTTACCACAACCACTTGGCCCCATTATGGCAACCATTTGTCCTCTTTCTACTGATAAATTAATATTTTTTAAGGCTTCTACTTTTGTTTTTCCTTCACCATAGGTCTTTTTTAAATCTTCAACTTTTAATATTTCCATTTCCTTACCTCCCATAGCTAAAGGATATAATATGAAAATGACATCTAAGTGACATCATAAAATTTAATTTGAAATGTAAATCCATTATCATTATAGGCATCTATTTCTCCATTGTGGTTTTCTATTATTGATTTTGAAAGATTTAATCCTATTCCATAGCCGGGTATAGACGTATTTCCCCTATAAAACCTATCAAAAATCCTTTTTAAAGCTTCCTCTTCCAATCCCTTTCCATTGTCTTTTATCCTTATTTCTCTATATATTGGATTAGATATAAACTCTATTTTAATCTTATCTAAAGTATGTTCTAGGGAATTTTTTATTATATTTAAAAAACCTTCATAAAGCCAAACTTCGTCTCCTAAAACTATGAAATCCTCTCCAATATACTCTACTTTAACCCTTCTATCTCTATTTAAACTATTTACTATATCTTCTATTATTTCCTTTACGGAAAGCTCTTCATATTTATAATCTATAGTATTTGAATTTACTTTAGATAATTTTAAAAGTACTTCTGTAAAGTTTTTAAGTCTATCTAATTCCAAATACAATTTTTCTAAGTATATATCTGTATTTTCTTTATCTGTTTTAATTAACTCTGCCATAAATCCTATTGAAGTTATAGGTGTTTTAAGTTGATGGGCTATATTTGATAGGTCTTTCTTTAAATTGGATTTTTGCCTTTTAGATTCTTCTTCTAAGGATTTTAAATTTACTATAATTTTATATAGTTGATCCCGCAAAATACTATACTCATCATCTTCTTTTATTTCTATAGAATAATCTCCACTATTTATCCTTATTAAATCTCTTTCTAATTCCTTAATTTTAAATTTAAGTTCACTATCTTTTTTTCTATTAAACAATATATATATTCCATATATGATTATAGAAATAATAAAGGCAAGTAAGATCCCATATATCCTATGTATAAATATACTTTCATTGTAGTATCCCAAAGATTTTAAAGTAATGTCACTATTAAACCCTTTAATATCTAGGATATTTGAAATTGTACTATAAAAATATCTATCCATTCCCTTTATTAAAAGGCTGATAATTAAAAATATTATTATAAAAAAACTCATATTAATCCCTCACAAATCTATAGCCAATCCCTCTAACAGTTTCTACTACATAGCCATAATCCTTTAGTTTTTTCCTAAGCCTTTTGACTGTAACAGAAAGAGTATTGTCCTCTACAAAATCTCCATCCATATCCCAAATTATTTCTAAAATCTTATCTCTACTTAAAGTATTTCCTCTATTTTCTAAAAGAAGTTTTAAAACCTCATATTCCTTTAAAGTTAAATTTATAGCTTCTCCATCTAAAAAACATCTATAGCTTTTTTCATCCAATATTAAACCTTTATAGTTTAACTTTTTTTCTCCACTATCTACCCGCCTTAGAACACTTTCTATTTTCGCTTTTAATATTGGAAGTTTAAAAGGCTTTGTTATATATCCGTCTGAGATATTAAGTCCCTTTACTATATCTTCCTCCGAATCATTTACTGTTAAGAATATTACTGGTGTAGATTCTATATTAAATATCCTTAAGAAATCAAAACCTGTTCCATCTGGTAAATTTATATCTAAAAGGATTAAATTAAAATCATAAGTAAAATTTTCTTTAGCTTCCTTTAAAGATTTACTAATTACCACATCATTAACTAAATAGGATTTTATTCCAAAACCTAGGGTTTCATCATCTTCTAGTAAAAATATTCTCATATAATCACCTCAAGGAGATTATATCATTTTACAAATACATTTATAATATTAATTTTGTATTAGTTACTTTTAGAAATTTTTATGAATATACTTTAGTACTACTCTATAATTGATTGGAGATGTTATAATGTTTAATAAAATAATACTATTGTTCTTAATTTGTATATCAGCTTTTACAAAGAATAAGCCCTTGTTAGTTGGAAGTATAATCATTTTTATATTGTCTTTTTTAAATAAGGATTACATTGCCAAATTGGACAAAAATATATTTTTAAATTGTGGATTAACCTTGCTTATGATATGGATGCTTATACCATTAATTGAGGCTGGCAATGAGTCATTTTATATTGATGTAAGGAATTATTTAAATTTAGAGGGGCTAATAGCTATATTAAGTGGTTTTTTTGTAGTTATCATAGCAGCTAGGGGATTGGATTTATTGAATAACAATCCCCCTGTATTAATTGAGGTATTAATTGGCTCTATTATTGGAGTTGCTTTCTTTGGAGGGATACCTGTAGGCATGATGACAGGGGCTGGAATTGCTTATTTAATAATAAAATTATTAGGTGCTTTCGGGAAATAGCAAATCTTAACCCTTCATAAATGAAATCAAACATTAGGGACAGTCCCTTTCATTTGTGTATACTTGACAAACACCGCTATTATAAAATTCACGAAATTTTTCTAAATTAAGCTTAAATGTAAGACCATCATATAGTTGACCTTGTATCTCTCGACATTTTTCTTCAAAATTACATACTTCAAATCCAACTTTTCTCGCCATGGCAATCATAGGATAATTCCCAGACCATGTCTCTGTATAAATATCAGTAATTTCTTTAGATAAATGATAGTTTATAAATGCAGTAAAAGCTTGTGTACCATAACCTTTATACCAGTATACTGACTCACATATGTCAATTCCAAGAGTATGTAAACATCCACCTTGTGAAGCGGGTTTCCAATTATATTCTATGTCGTTCAGATATGAATTCACTCCTCCTATATGAATCCCATCCTTCGTGTCAATTTCAAATTTCCAACGAAATTCATTATCCTCTTTCTTGTCTTGCAGCTTTTTCATTGCTTTTTCATAGTAGCTATTTGCATTAAAATTCTTTAAATCTTCTTCTGCTTCCCAAGGTGCATCCCATTCATGCCAAGCTATTTCTTCTGTCATCCATCGAATATCATCAACAATATCTTTTTCTTTATAATCACGTAAAATAATATCCTTATAAGTAATTAACATTTTTATATTCTCCTCTCACGGTTAAATGTTCCTTCCACTTCTACCTTTTCTAATATTACTCCTAGGTATTTCTTTAATTTTACTCTCATTATCCATATTCCCATTCTTCTAAGGAAATCCCTTAATTTACAGGTCAATTTATGCAAACTATAAATACTAATTCATCCATTTTGGTTGCTTTTAATTCTTGTTATGTCTATTAAATTCCTCTCTTAAAAAATCAATATTTGAGTAATATTCATCTTCTATTTCTTTTATTTCTTCTTCTGTTAAACTTTCCATTATTCTTTCCTTTTCTTCTTCAGATTCAAACATTAAATCACCTATGACTATTCTACCATCATCTTTTAATACTCTTATCATCTCATCAATAGAAATCTTTTTTTCACCTTCATTTAGATGATGAAATGCGTATGTGGACACTATTACATCAAATTTACCATTTTCAAAGGGAATATTAAGAAAATCCCCTAGTCTTAATTTAAGCTTTGGAAACTTTTCTTTTGCCACATTTAACATTTCCCTAGATTGATCTATTCCTATTATATTGTAATTATTTTCTAAAAATCTACTTGCTAAATTACCAGTTCCAACACCAATTTCTAGAACCTTTATTTTATCCCCTTTGTTAGCTATGGCATTTTCATAAGTCGTATTCAATATCTTGTTATAATATTTATAGAAATTTAGTGCACCGCTACCGCCTTGTCTTTCTACTGATTTATCATAAGTTCTAGCCCAACCATTAAAATCCCATTTATCTTCCCACTCACTTTTTATTTGCCAAACCTCATTCATAGACTCTATAATTTTGATTATCTTTTCTTTATAGCTTTCATCTTCACTTTCATAGATATTATCCATTATATTTTCTAATGAATTTTGTATTAATTGCATTTTATGAATCTGATTATTTACCACTTCCCATTGAGTATGAAAATGATTTAGAATATTATTTTTACTTTCATCTGTGAATATATCTTTGATGCTTTCTATAGATAAATTTAATTCCCTATACATTAATATTGTCTGTAACCTTATTAAATCATCTTCAGTAAAATATCGATAGTCATTCTCACAATCTCTTTTAGGAATAATTAGCCCCTTTTTCTCATAGAATCTAATTTTGTTTGTAGAAATGTTAAATATTTCTGCTACATCTTTTATAGAATAAGTTTTTCCCAATTTTAAACCTCCTTTTGAACTATTATATAATCGGGTAGGAGGTAAATAATTATTTTATTTACCGACCTCCCCCACCACC
>DAIMNI010000099.1:0-5404 GCA_036720245.1 Tissierellia bacterium
CCTGATAATTTAAAATTACTGAGGAAAGAAATCTATCTGGCATAGGCATTCCTCCGCCAGTTCCCAATAAGGCTAAGTTTAACAATTTTATCCCTCCAATTTTATATGCATATTATTACATAAGTCAGTAAGTCAGTACTAGGTTCAAACATTTATTTGACGCAAGGCCTGTTCTACATCAATTATTCTCTGATTACTAGAGCCTCTAAATTTAAGTAACATGGATTTTTTATCTATGTCAAATTTTCCATCTATTAATATATCTGTAGCTAAAAGTAGTTCTTTCCAACTATTATTGATTTCCATTTCATTTACTATTTCTTCAAAGGTATAACCTGTGTAGGTTACCACATTTAATCCCATAGTCTTAACTTTATTAGCTAGTATCCCACAATTTCTCCCCTGATGAAAAGGATCTCCCCCTGTTAGAGTTATTCCATCTAATAGAGGATTTGCCTTTGCCATATTTAAAATTTCTTCTATATCTATATAATATCCATCACTAAAGGAATGAGTCTCAGGATTATGACATCCTTCACAATTGTGTACACAGCCCTGGGTAAATACTACTAGCCTTATTCCCGGTCCATCTACTATAGATTCCTTTACTATGCCAGCGATCTTTATTTTTGTATCCATATTTACACCTCTTATTTATAGGAACAGGAAAAATGTTTTACCCTATCTCTTTCTTCTGCTTTTTTAGCATCATTAAATCTATCTAGGGTTCCTACTAAATATCCAGTAATCCTTCTAATTCTATCAAATTTAATATCTCCCTCTTCCCTACCACATTTAGGGCAAGTGTCTCCTATGATTCCAGTATACCCACATACTGGGTCTCTATCTACTGGATGATTTATGGAACCATAGCCAATCCCTGCTTCTTTCATAACCCTTATGATTTTTTCAAAGGCTTCTAGATTTTGTGATGGGTCTCCATCTAATTCAACATAGGTAATATGACCAGCATTTGTCAATTCATGATATGGCGCCTCTGTATTTATTTTATGGAAGGCTGTATCATCATAATATACTGGTACATGAAAACTATTGGTGTAGTATTCCCTATCTGTAACCCCTTCTATATTTCCATAGATTTCCCTGTCCATAGATACAAATCTACCAGCTGTCCCCTCTGCAAGTGTGGCAAGTAGTGTGAAATTCATATTAAATTGCTGACTTGTTTCATCTAGTCTATTTCGCATATGACCAATTATCCCCAGTCCTAATTTTTGTGCTTCTTCACTTTCTCCATGATGCTTTCCTATTAATGCCTTTAGACATTCTGCTAATCCTATAAAACCAATGGACAGGGTACCATGTTTTAAGATTTCTCTAATTTCATCATCTTTATCTAAAGTATCTGAATCAATCCATATACCTTGACCCATTAAAAATGGGAAATTGCGAACTTTCTTTCCTGCCTGTATTTCAAATCTTTCTAATAATTGTTCTATTACTAAGTCTATGGTTTTATCTAATTCACTATAAAATCCATCTATATCCCCTTGATGTTTAATGCCTAGTCTTGGTAAATTAATAGTGGTAAAACTTAAATTACCTCTTCCATTAACTATTTCTCTATCTGGGTCATATACATTACCAATAACGCGAGTCCTGCAGCCCATATACGCAATTTCAGTCTCTGGATGGCCTTCTTTATAGTATTTTAAATTATAAGGTGCATCTATAAATGAGAAGTTTGGAAATAATCTCTTTGCACTTACTTTACAAGCTAATTTAAACAAATCATAATTTGGATCTTCTGGATTATAATTAATTCCTTCTTTTACCTTAAAAATTTGTATGGGAAATATAGGAGTTTCCCCATTGCCTAATCCTGCATCAGTAGCTAATAGCAGATTTTTTATTGCCATTCTTCCCTCTAAAGAGGTATCTGTACCATAATTAATAGAACTAAAGGGTATTTGTGCTCCAGCTCTAGAATGCATGGTATTTAAATTGTGTACTAAGGCCTTCATAGCTTGATAAGTCCTTTTGTCTGTATCTTTATAGGCATTTCTATCTGCAAAACTTTGAACCTTTTCTACTATTTCCGGATTGTCCAATAGCTCATTTAAATATTCTGCCTCTCTTTCCCTATATACAGTATTATCTCCTAAAATAGGCAATAGATTATATTGATTTTCTAAAACCTCAAATATATTGTTTATATTATCTTCTAAATCTATTTCTCCTACTAATAATTCTATGCCTTTAATTAGATTTTCCCTATAAGTTCTCTTATAGGTTTTAGCCACACCTAATGCCATTCCATAATCAAAATTTGGTATACTTTCTCCCCCATGCTGATCGTTCTGGTTTGATTGTATGGCAATACAGGCCAATGCTGCATAGGATTCTATTTTTTGTGGTTCTCTTAAATAGCCATGTCCTGTATTAAACCCATCCTTAAATAGTTTTTCTATATCTATTTAACAACAAGTAGTGGTTAATGCTAAAAAGTCCAAATCGTGTATATGTATATCTCCACTTTTATGGGCTTTAGAATGGGCGGGATTTAGTACAAATAAATCGTAAAATTGTTTTGCACTTTCTGAACCATATTTAAGCATGGTACCCATGGCAGTATTGCCATCTATATTGGCATTTTCCCTTTTTATATCCACTTCTCTTGCATCTTTGAAGGTTAAATCTTCAAAAGTCCTCATTAATCTGGTGTCCATTTGTCTAATTCTATTTCTTTCTGCTCTATACAAAATATATTCCTTGGCAGTTTTAGCATGTCCATTTTCTATTAAAACTTTCTCTACTGTATCTTGAATTTCTTCTACAGTTGGAATGGTATTTTTAAATCTTTCGCTTAAAATGAAGGTTACCTCTTCTGCTAGTTTTAATGCAGTATCATAGTCTTGCCCTCCAGCAGCTTGGGCTGCTTTATATATGGCATTTGCAATTTTTTCTATATTAAAAGGAACCGTCCTACCATCCCTTTTCTTAATTTTTGTAATCAAAAATCTTCCCCCCTTGTAGCCATTATTTCCATATCTTGTATATATAATAATATCAAACCTCAATATATAGTGTCAATGGCCTTTGATAATATTTTTGTGTGGCGAGTTTTTTAAAATAAAATACTGCCATTGTCTATTATATTGGATTTTTCTACTAAAGACAATTGGGGATAAATTTAATAGAAAATGCTAAAGGGCTAGGAAGCCCTAACCCCTTGCAAGTTTTCATATTCTCTTTTTATAAGTTTTATTTCATTTAAATTTATATCCAGTCCTGTTATAGAGGATATACCTTTTTCTAAGCCTTCTTTCCTTAATATATTTTGCATTTTCACCGCCTCTTCATCTAAGGGATAATCATAGAAGAGAGCTGCGGCAATCCCCTTTATTAAATATTTATTTTCTAGTTTATATTCAATCGTTCCTTTTAAAGGTTTTATTAATCTATCATTGTTTCCTAATTTTCTTAAGGGCTGCCTCCCAACCCTATTAATTTCATCTACTAAATATGGATTTTTAAAGCGGTTAATAATCTTTTTAATGTATTTTTCATGTTCTTTTTTATTAAAGCCATATCTTTTTATTAATACTTCCCCACTCTCAGCCATTGCATTTAATACTATATTTTCAATTTCTAAATCTAATATACTTTCTCCTATAGTATTATAATTAGATAAATATCCTAAATAAGCGGTAATTGCATGGCCTGTGTTTAATGTAAATAATTTTCTTTCTGCATATGCATCTAGGTTGGAGGACGTCTCCATACCATTAATTTTAGGAATATTTCCTTTAAACCTTGTCTTATCTATAATCCATTCACTATAATCTTCCACCATAACATGTATAAGGTTTTCCATATTGTCCCTTGGTGGTGGAACGATTCTATCTACTACTGAATTTACAAATCCAATATAAGAATTCATGAATTCTATTTCCTCTGGTTTCAAATATTTTTCAACTTCGCTCTTCAAATAATCAGCTGAACCAAAGATATTTTCACAAGGAATGATATTCAAAAACTTGGTATTTTTATTTTCATATCTATATTTTATCCCTTTGGCAATTGTAGGTGCAATTGAAATTAAAACCTTTGGCCCAACTGCTGTGGTTATTAAAGATACTTCGTTAATTTCTTTAATTAATTCTTCGTCTAGGGATGAGATTGCAGATATATTTTCCACATAATCTTGTCTTTCTTCATTTCCTACTATTTCTACTAAATACTTTTTTTCAGTATTTATAGCATCAATTATATCCTTATCGATATCGGCAAAAATCACATGATAATTAGAGAGGGACAGTAGGTATCCTATAAATCCTCTTCCAATATTCCCTGCTCCAATTTGTATGACTTTTTCCATATTTCCTCCCCCTTAATTTTAAAATTACTTGGAGATACTATTATAAATTTCCTCAATATCCCTTGTATTTATTAATTTATCTACTGCATTTTTATCCTCTAATATATTTGCCAAATTGGATAATATATTTAAATGTTCATTATCCTTTCCAGCAATTCCAATTACTAAATATACAGTATCTCCATTTCCATAATCAATTCCATCAGGATATTGGAGTACTACTATTCCTGAACTTTTTATTTCGTCTTTAGATGCTTTGTCTCCATGAGGTATTGCTACACCATTACCTATATATGTGGATAAGACTTTTTCTCTCCTCTGAATAGAGTCTATATATTCCTTACTTACATATCCAGATTTAAATAGTAATTTTCCGACTAAATCTAATGCCTCTTTTTTACTGTGGTTTTTTAGACCTAGTTTAATATTTTTTCTTTCTAAAATATTCTTTTTTAAAAAATCTTCTTTATCCTCTAAAAAGCCCCTCTCATTTAATGATTTTTTTTTTCTAAATTCTTTTGGGATAATTCTTCTATTAACTCTTCATATACAGGTGTGGTTAAAAAATCATCAATAGAAATATGTCTTTTATCCGGAGCCTTTTCCTTTGCCCTTTGAGTTAAACTTTTGTGAGTAATTATAATATCTCCATCTAGTGGTATATCCTCAATTGCACGATTTACAACTACTATATCTATATCTGCTTTTTTAAATTTTTCCCTTAATAAACTTGCCCCCATGGCACTAGAACCCATCCCTGCATCACAGGCAAATACAATTTTACTTATTTTTTCATCTATTGAAATTCTCTCTCTATTTTTTAGTCCTGCTACCTTTTCAGTTGCTCTATAATTCATCTTTATCAAAACTTTTACTAGAGGATTTGACAAATATAGATGCCACTAAAAATGAAATACCTGTAGAAATAAGCACTCCTAGTGTTACTCCCAAAAATGAACCCTTTGGTGTCATAGCTAATAAAGCAAATATACTACCGGGTGAAGGAGTTGCTACTAATCCAGCATTAAATAAGTTAAATACAAATACTCCACTTGCACCACC
>DAIMNI010000017.1:0-33470 GCA_036720245.1 Tissierellia bacterium
ATCTTATTCTTCTAATAACTTTATATTATTTATTATAATATCTTTTTTTAACTCTAGTAATTTCTTATTATCTTCATTTAAACTTTGTTTCATATCTCCTATGGCTAAATCTAGTTTATCTAGTCTTTTGGTTTTTTCTTTGTCTTTGGATAGTTTTTGTCTAAGTCTAGTAATATTTTCCCCTGTGGAGTCTAATAAATTTTTTGCATTTTCTATATTAGTTCCTCCAAGTAAATCAGCTTGATATATTGCATATTTTATTTTTAATAATTCTCCACCTATTTCATCTTTATATAAATCAAAAAATTTGGATAAAGATAAAACAGCTTTGCTACCTGTGTCTAAAATATCATCTATATTTCTATCTTCCACAGCCTTAGTGCATAAATTTAAATTATTTTTAAATTCCTTTGTTTTTTCAGGGTTTGCAGATTTTTTCATGGCTTCTATTTCATAATCATTCCAAGATTTATGAATCTTTTCTATTTTTTTATCTATATCAGCCCATTTTTTAGTTAGTTCTTTGTCTTTATCTTCTATTTTACCTTCTGTTTTTTCTTTTTCACTTTCTTTAGGTTTTTCGTTTGATTTATCTTTTGTATCTTTTGTTTTAGTTTTTAAAATTTCAAATTCCTGTGGACTTAAATTTTCAATTTCCTTAATTTCCTTTATAGAACTAAAAATTTTATCAAATTCTTCTGAAATTGAGGCTAAAGTTGAGGGTGCTTTTTCTTTTTGTTCTAATTTAGTCCCTTTTTTATCTCCAGTTTTTTTACAGGAAATAAGCATTATAGATATTGTCAGAATTAGTACTAAGTTTAAACTTTTTTTCATATAACCACCTCAAGAAATAGTTTATCCTAGAGATGGGTTTTTATCCTTATAGTATAGGAGATAATAATCTAGATATAGATTCTTTTAATTTTACAATACTAGACCTTTTACCATAGTCTTCTAAGGTAATTTCTTTGCATAGTTCTAGGTCTTTGTGGAATTGTTCTACAACTTTTCTATTTACTTCTTCATCATATATAAATGCATTTACCTCAAAATTTAGTTTAAAGGAGCGAATGTCTAAATTTGCCGTTCCAATAGAGGTAACAAAATCATCCATTATAAAAAGTTTGCTGTGCAAAAATCCATTTTCATAAGTATAAAACTTGACTCCTGCTTCTAATAATTCTCCTATATAGGAAAGTCCTGCCCAATATACAAAGGGATGGTCTGGTTTGCAAGGTATCATAACTCTTACATCTAGACCAGATAGTCCAGCTATCTTTAATGCCTCAAACATACTATCATCTGGGATAAAATAAGGGCTTTGAATATAAACTCTTTCATGAGCATTGTTTATCATTTTAAAATAACCATCTTTAACTGAAGGCCATTTAGAGTCTGGGCCACTACTAACTATTTGAATTCCTGCATTGCCTTTAGTTTCTTGTTTAGGTAGGCCTAATCTGCATTGAGCCTTGTCCTTATGGATTGCAGCAAATCGCCAGTCTTTATAAAATTGCCATTGAAGTCCCCCTATTGCTGAACCTTTTATTTTTATATGGGTATCTCTCCAATAACCAAATCTTTTAGAAAGGCCTAGATATTCATCCCCTATATTAAATCCTCCTACATAGGCTTCCTTTCCATCTATTATACATAATTTTCTATGATTTCTATAATTGATTCTAAAGGTAAAAAAGGGTGCAAATGGAGGAAAAAATACGGATACTTCCCCACCAGCTTTTTTAAATTCATTAAAGGCACCTCTTTTAAGTTTTCTGCCGCCCATACCATCGTATAATACTTTTACCTCTATCCCTTCTTTTGCCTTTTCTGTCAGAGCATTGATTATTTTCATCCCTATTCCATCGGATTTAATAATATAGTATTCTATATAAATATATTCCTTGGCATTTTTTATACTCTCCAAAAATGCCTTAAATTTTTTTTCTCCATCAAAATATAATTCCACACTATTGTCCTGGGAAAAATAGGCTTCAGAGGTTAATATGTGCATTTTTATTATATCTTCATGTTCCGCAAATTTAGGATTAGAATAGGTATATTCTTCTTCAAATATTTTTTGTCCCTGTTCTACTACTCTATCCCTAAATTTTCTATCATCTATTTCTTTTTTCTGGAACATTTTTTTCTTGCTCATATCTTGGCCAATAGATAGATATAGTAAAAAACCTATACCTGGTAAAAAGGTCAATACCATAACCCATAACCAAGTTGTAGTAGGATTTCTCCTTTCAAAAAACACCAATAATATAGCAAATAAAATATTTAACCACAAAATGTTTTTAAAAAGCCAAGTATAGACTGTTACTATATGATCCATCAAATCCCCCCTATAAAACTGACCTATTTGGACCTATTTGTTAGATTTATATCTCTTTGTAGAATCTAAGATTCTCTTCCTTATTCTAAAATCTGTAGGAGTTATTTCTATTAATTCATCATCCGTTATAAATTCTAAAGCCTCCTCTAAGGACATATCTCTCGGTGAGGATAATTTCAAAGCATCATCAGATCCTGAGGCACGAACATTAGACTGATGCTTTTTCCTACAAATATTTATCTCTATATCCATATTTTTGGGGCTAGCACCTACTACCATGCCTTCATAAACTTTAGTTCCTGGATTTATAAATAATACTCCTCTATCCTGTGCACTATATAGTCCATAAGCTGTTGCCTCACCTGTTTCAAAAGCTATAAGAGAACCCTCACTTCTTTTAGGAATATCTCCCTTATAAAGGGCATATCCATCAAATACAGTATTGATAATTCCCTCTCCCTTTGTATCTGTCATAAATTCTCCCCTATATCCTATAAGTCCTCTTGCAGGAATAGAGAATTCTAGTCTAGAATACCCATCATTGGCCTCGGCCATATTAATTAATTCGCCTTTTCTTCTTCCTAACTTTTCTATTACTGAACCAATAAATTCTTCACTTACATCTATTATAACTTTTTCCATTGGTTCATATTTTTTACCATCTTTGTATTTAAAAAGTACTTCTGGTTTAGATACTTGGAATTCATAACCTTCTCTTCTCATATTTTCTATTAATACAGATAAATGAAGTTCCCCTCTGCCAGATACTTTAAATGCATCTGTAGAATCTGTTTCTTCAACCCTTAAACTTACATCAGTTTGTAATTCCTTAAATAATCTATTTCGAATTTGTCTAGAGGTTAAATATTTTCCTTCTCTTCCTGCAAATGGGCTATTATTTACTATAAAGTTCATAGATATTGTAGGCTCAGATATTTTTACAAAAGGCAATGGTTCTGGATGTTCAGTATCACAAATAGTATCCCCTATATGAATGCCTTCCACCCCAGTTACTGCTATAATACTCCCCATAGTTGCCTCTTCTACTTCTACTCTATTCAAACCTTCAAATTCATAGACCTTTGTAATTTTTACATGTTTTTTATCTTCTGGCCTATCCTCATTTACCATTATTGCCTCTTGATTAGTTTGAATTTTTCCTCTTTCTATTTTGCCTATTCCAATTCTTCCCACATAATCATTGTAATCTATGGTGGAAATTAGTACTTGTAGTGGCCCATCTATATCCCCTTCTGGTGTAGGAATATAATCCACTATGGTTTTAAATAAATCTTCCATATTGTCCTTTTTAATATTTATGTCATTAGTTGCATATCCATCTCTAGCTGAGGTAAATACAAATGGAGAATCTAAATATTTTTCCCCTGCTCCTAATTCTATAAATAGATCTAATACCTCATCTATTACTTCACTAGGTCTTGCCTCTTCTCTATCGATTTTATTGATGCAGACTATGGCTGGTAAATTGAGCTCAAATGATTTTTTCAATACAAATTTAGTTTGTGGCATAGGTCCTTCAAAAGCATCTACTAAAAGGACTACCCCATCTACCATTTTTAATACCCTTTCCACTTCTCCGCCAAAATCCGCATGACCTGGTGTATCTATAATGTTTATTTTAATTCCATTATAGTGTATAGCTGTATTTTTAGATAATATGGTAATTCCCCTTTCTCTTTCTATTTCATTGGAATCCATTACCCTGTCTTCAACTATTTGATTTTCTCTAAATACTCCTGATTGTTTTAGCATACTATCCACCAAAGTGGTTTTACCATGGTCAACATGGGCGATAATTGCTATATTTCTTAAGTCTTCTCTTGCTATATTCATTAAAATAATCCCTTCCTATTTGTTTTAATTTCGTTATTCTTTTCCAAAACTAATCTTATCACATTTTTTGTCAAAATGATAGTAAAAATTTATGGCAGGGTCTATATCCCCTGCCATTTATCATATATACTTAATTACCTCTACTTTATTTTTCTTAATATGGAATTCATCAGATAGCCCATTTACTATAACAAGTCCCCTCCCACAGCATTTTAAATCCTTTGGATCATAGGATCTTATATCGTAGTCAATTCCTTGTCCCTCGTCTGAAATTTCTATTTTTAAAGCATTCCCTTGTAATTCTAAATATAATTCTACTGTTTTGCCCTCACTACATTTATTGCCATGAATTACACTGTTTACTACTAGTTCATTTAATATTAATCTAATATCAAATATTAAATCTTCATCCTTAATAATATATCTTAATTTATTAATTACATCCTGTATTACAATTTTAATATCCTCTAGATCACTGCATATGGATTTTTGATACATGAAATTCATCTCAATCACGTCCATCCAATCAATATTATAATATCACATAATTCCTATAATTATTCTACCCAAATTCTTTCTCCCTAATCTATTATATGGGAATCTTCTATCTTTAGATGTATATTTGTGAAAAAAGTTTAAAGCCTTTATTTTTAGGGTATCATCTTTATTGATACAAATTCATCATCTTGAATGAAAATGAAGAATCTTATATATTGAGATCCTTCGCCTTCGCTCAGGATGACATATTATCTTATGAAAGATGATTATATTATTTCATGAAAGGAGAATGTATTTATGGAAAAATGGGTTTGTGAACCTTGTGGCTATGTTTATGATCCAGCAGAAGGAGATCCAGATAATGGTATAGAACCTGGCACAGCCTTTGAAAATTTACCAGAGGATTGGGTATGCCCAGTTTGTGGAGCTACAAAGGATATGTTTGTAAAGGAATAATTTTTAAAGAGCAGTAGTCCTAGATTACTGCTCTTTTTCTATGCCTAAAATATTATAAAACTCATCCCATATTTTATCTATATTCATTTTGTTTAAAGCAGAATATGGAATTATTAGATTATTATCCCCTAATTCTAATTTATTCTCTATGGCTTTTATTTGAGCTGGGCATTTGCTTTTTTTAATTTTATCACCTTTAGTAGCTATAACTAATCCTCTAAAGCCGCAAGCCTTAAGCCAATTGTGCATCATTAAATCGTCCTCAGTAGGGCTATGTCTAATATCTACTAATTGTACTACCTCTACTAAGTTTTCCCTAGTATTTAAATATTCTTCAATAATATGTCCCCATTTTTCCTTTTCCTCTTTTGAAACTTGAGCATAGCCGTAGCCTGGCAAATCTACTAATCTAAATTCATCATTTATATTATAAAAATTAATAGTCCTAGTTTTCCCAGGCTTACCACTAGTTCTAGCTAAACTTTTTCTATTAATTAAAGAGTTAATAAAGGAAGATTTCCCCACATTAGACCTACCTGCAAAGGCTATTTCAGGTAAGTCATTTTCGGGATATTGTTCTTTATATACTGCCACTCTTTCTAATTCAGCTTTCCTTATTATCATTTTTATCTTCCTTTTCTAATAGTGCATGATTTAAAACTTCATCCATATTCTTAACTAATATAATCTCCATAGATTTCTTAATTTTATCTGGTATTTCCTCTAAATCTTTTTTATTTTCATAGGGTATTAATACCTTTTTAATACCTATTCTATGGGCTGCTAGGATTTTTTCTTTAATACCACCTACAGGTAGTACCCTTCCCCTAAGGGTTATTTCTCCAGTCATAGCAATATCCTTATCTACTGGTCTATTAGTTAGTGCGGATATATTAGCAGTAGCCATAGTAATCCCCGCCGATGGCCCATCCTTTGGAATAGCCCCTTCTGGCACATGGACATGGAGATCCATTTCCTTATAAAAATTCTCATCTATATTAAGTCTGTGGGAATTTGCCCTAATATAGGATATACCAGCTTGAGCTGATTCTTTCATTACATCTCCTAATTGCCCAGTTAATTGGATTTTTCCAGCGCCCTTCATAGAATTTACTTCTATGGATAGAGTTTCTCCACCAAAAATAGTCCAGGCCAAACCTGTAGCTACTCCTACTTGACTTTCCCTTTCCCAATAATCATGGCGATATTTTTCAATACCTAAATATTTATGAAGACTTCCTTGATTGACCCTTATGGTTTTAGTATTAGTTTCTACCATTTTTTTGGCAGCTTTCCTACAAATATTTGCAATATTTCTTTCTAATTCTCTAACTCCTGCTTCTCTAGTATAGCTACTTATTATGCTTCTCATGGCATTTTCTGAAATTTTAAGGTTTTTTTCTTTTAAGCCATGTTCCTTTAATTGTTTAGGTAAAATATGTTTCATAGCTATATTTAATTTTTCTTCTTCTGTATAGCCTGAAATTCTAATGACTTCCATTCTATCTAATAGTGGTGGTGGAATGGATGCCACAGTATTTGCTGTGGTAATAAATAATACTTTAGATAGATCAAAAGGCAATTCTAAATAATGATCTGTAAAACTATTATTTTGTTCAGGATCTAATACTTCAAGTAATGCAGAAGCTGGGTCTCCTCTAAAATCTGAAGCTAATTTATCTATTTCATCAAATAGAAAAACAGGATTATTAGAACCTGCCTTTTTAATAGAAGATATCACTCTTCCTGGCATAGCTCCTACATAGGTTCTCCTATGTCCCCTAATTTCTGCCTCATCCCTAACACCGCCTAGACTCATTCTAACAAAATTTCTATTTAAAGATTCTGCAATGGCTTTAGCAATGGAGGTTTTCCCCACTCCTGGTGGACCTACTAAACAAAGTATAGGGCCTTTCATTTCTGTAGCCAATTCTCTAATGGCTATAAATTCCAATACCCTTTCTTTTACATCTGTAAGCCCATAATGGTCTTTATTTAATATAGCTCTGGCATTTTTAATATTTACTTTATCCTTGGTTTCTACATCCCAAGGTAATTCTATAATCCAATCTAAATAGGTACGTATTACGGCCGTTTCTGCAGAATGGGGACTCATTTTATCTAATCTATCTAATTCTTTTAGCGCCTTTTCTTTTGCTTCTTCTGGCATATCTATGCTGCTAATTTTTACTTTATATTCTTCTATTTCCTCTAGTAAATCGTCGTCTTCTCCCAATTCTTTTTGAATAGCCCTCATTTGTTCCTTTAGATAATATTCTTTTTGAACTTTAGTTATTTGCTTTTTTACTCTTTGATCAATCTTTTCTTCAATTTTTAATAATTCTATCTCTTCCTGTAAAATTTGATGAAGAGTTTCCAGTCTTTCATAATAATCTATGGCCTCTAATATTCTTTGATGATCTTCAATTTTAAGATTTATATAAGAGGCAATTACATCCGCCAATCTTCCTGGATCTTCTATATCTGTAACGGCGATTAATATATCTGGGGATAATCTATTGCTTATGGATAGATATTCTTCTAAATCACTAATTACAAGTCTCATAGAAGCTTCTAGTTCTTTATCTACTTTTATATCTTCTGTACTGTAAATTAATTCATCTACTTCAGCTTTAAAATAGTCTTTCTCCTGCACTATATTGACTATTCTACCTCTATTTATTCCTTCTACTAATACCCTTATGCTGCCTCCTGGCAATTTTAACATTTGCTTTATTTTAGCAATAGTTCCTATATGATAAAAATCCTCTGTTTTGGGATTTTCTATTTTGGCATCTTTTTGAGCACATAAAAGTATTAGGGAATCATCTACCATGGCCTTTTCTAATGCATTTATAGATTTTTCCCTTCCTACATCAAAATGAATTACCATATGAGGAAATACTGACATTCCTCTTAAGGGTATCAGAGGCAATGTTCTTTCTTCTATATTATACATAGTTTCCCCCCTTTTATGTATAAATAAAGCCCACTAAACAGTGAGCTTTTATTTATGATGCGGATTCTTTACCTGATTTTTTAGCTCTATTTTTTGCTGCTTGTTCTGAAAGAACTAATGTTGGTTCTCCGCCTAATATAGTTTCTTTAGTAATTAGACATTTTTCTATATCTTCCCTAGAAGGTATTTCGTACATTATATCTAATAGTGTTTCCTCTATTATACTACGAAGACCTCTAGCACCAGTTTTTCTTTCTATGGCCTTTTCTGCTATGGCATTTAAAGCACCGTTATCAAATTCTAATTCTACTCCATCCATTTCAAACAATTCTTTATATTGTTTTACTAGAGCATTTTTAGGTTCTGTCAATATGCTGATTAGGGCTTCTTCGTCTAATTCTTCTAAGGTTACCATAACTGGTAAACGCCCAACAAATTCTGGTATTAAACCATATTTTATTAAATCTTCTGGTTGAAGTTCTTTTAATAATTCTCCAATTTCTATATCTTTTTTACTCTGAATTTCTGCACCAAAGCCCATAGATTTATTACCTATTCTATTTTGAATTACTTTCTCTAATCCATCAAAAGCCCCACCTACTATAAATAGTATATTAGTGGTATCTACCTGAATAAACTCTTGATGAGGATGTTTCCTCCCACCTTGAGGTGGTACATTGGCTACAGTCCCTTCAAGAATCTTTAGCAAGGCCTGTTGGACTCCTTCTCCAGATACATCTCTGGTTATGGAAGGATTATCTGTTTTTCTAGCAATTTTGTCTATTTCATCTATATAAACTATACCTTGCTCTGCTTTTTCTATATCATAATCTGCAGCTTGAATTAATTTTAAAATTATGTTTTCCACATCTTCACCTACATAGCCTGCTTCTGTCAATGAAGTAGCATCTGCTATAGCAAAGGGGACATTTAGTATCCTAGCTAAAGTTTGAGCTAATAATGTCTTACCAGAACCAGTAGGCCCAATCATTACTATATTAGATTTTTGTAATTCTACAGAGTTTTTCTTTGACGGTATTTTATTTATTCTTTTATAATGATTATATACGGCAACAGCTAAGGCTCTTTTTGCCCTGTCTTGTTTTATTACATATTCGTCTAAAGCGCTTTTTATTTTTTCCGGTTTTGGCAAATCCCTTAATTCATAGTCAAAGCTATCTATAAACTCTTCGTCTATAATTTCTTGACATAAAGTAATACATTCATCACATATGAACACATTGGGACCTGCAATAAGCCTTCTAACCTGATCTTGTGGTTTACCACAAAAAGAGCAGCGAAGCTGTTTGTCATCATATTTAGGCATTATGACACCTCACTTAATATTATTTACTTTTTTCTATTACTTCATCTATTATACCATAATTTTTAGCTTCTAGTGAAGTCATAAAGAAATCTCTATCTGAATCCTTAGCAATTTTTTCTAAAGGCTGACCAGTTCTTTCGCTTAGTATTTTATTTATAACTTCACGAGTTTTAATAATCCTGTCAGCATGAATTCTAATATCCTCTGCCTGACCTTGCATGCCTCCCAAAGGTTGATGAATCAAAATTTCTGAATTAGGTAATGCAAATCTTTTGCCCTTTTCCCCAGCTGCCAATAAAAATGCACCCATACTTGCTGCCATTCCTATACATATAGTGGATACATCTGGTTTAATATATTGCATAGTATCATATATGGCAAAACCAGCCGTTATGGAGCCACCTGGGCTATTTATATATATTTGTATATCCTTATCTGGATTCTCAGCTTCTAAAAATAACAATTGTGCCACTATTAAATCAGCTGTTACATCATTTACTTCTCCCCCAAGAAAAATTATTCTTTCCTTAAGAAGTCTAGAATAAATATCATAGGATCTTTCTCCCCTATTGGTTTGTTCTACAACAACAGGAACTAAAGCCATTTTTACCCCTCCTAAACTAATCTATAAATTTAGCATTTAAAACCAAAAATTCTATGGTCTTGTCTCTGATTATACCCTTCTTTAGGTATTCTAAATCTCCATCTTTCATTTCTTCTTTGAATTTGTCTAAATCTTCGGCCGCATATTCCTCAGCTAATTTATCTAATTCTTTATCTATATCTTCATCTGATACCTCTATTTCTTCCTCTTTTGATATAGCATCTAGTACTAAATCTGCTCTTACTTTTTCCTTAGCTGTGGGTTCTATTTGTGCCTTAAAATCTTCTAAATTGGAATTTGTAAATTGGAAATATTGTTCTAATTCTAAACCCTGCATTTGTAAACTATAGGTAAATTGTCTAATTTCGTTTTCTATTTGATTTTCTACCATTACTTCTGGTACATCTACTTTAGATAATTCTACTACCTTATCTACTACTGCATTTTCTGTTTCTGTTTTTTCTTTTTCTTTTATTTCTTTTTCTAACTTTTTCCTTAAATCTTCTTTGTACTCTTCTAAAGTATCAAATTCTGAAACATCTATAGCGAATTCATCATCTAATACTGGCAATTCTTTTTCTTTTATTTCATGGATTGTTACTTTAAATAAAGCTTCTTTTCCCTTTAGACTTTCTTCAAAATAATCCTCTGGGAAGTTTACCTTTACTTCTACTTCATCATTTTTTTTCTTTCCAATTAATTGCTCTTCAAAGCCTGGTATAAAAGTATTTGATCCTAATGTTAGTTCTTGATTTTCTGCAGTGCCACCTTCAAATTGTTCTCCATCTACATAGCCTTCATAGTCTATAGTAAGTATATCTCCTTTTTTAGTTTCCCTAGATTCTGCAACAATAATTCTGGCATTCATTTCTTGAACTGTTTTTAATTCCTTCTCTACATCTTCGTTACTTACATTATATTCTATTTTTTTAATTTCAAAATTTTTATAATCGCCCAATTCTACTTCTGGTTTGATTACAACCTCAGCTTTAACAACTACTGGTTTTCCCTTTTCTATATCTTCTACGTCTATTTCTGGATAACCTACAGGTTCTAATTTTAATTCGTCAATTGCCTCGTCATAGGCATCTGGTAATATACTATTTAACGCTTCTTCATAAAATACTTCTTTACCATAATTCATTTCAATAATTTTTCTAGGTACTTTTCCCTTTCTAAAACCTGGTACAACAAAGTAATTTCTATTTTTTAAATAGGCTTTTTGCACTGCATTTTCAAAATCCTTTTCGGAAATCTCTATGGTGAAAAAAGCTTTGTTGTCTTCTTTCTTACTTAACACAGGGTTCATTATTTTTCCTCCTTAAATTCGTAATTTCTATTATATTATAGTAGTTTTCTGTACTATAAAATTATATCATAGTTTTAAATATTATCCAATTTTAACTTAAAAAAAATATAAATAAAAAACCAATGGCATACCATTGGTTTAAATGGTGCGGGAGAGAGGTCTCGAACCCCCATGTCAATGACACTAGATCCTAAGTCTAGCGCGTCTGCCAATTCCGCCACTCCCGCATAAAAAATTTCTTACTTTTATATTATAACATTTAATTTCATCATGTCAATAGTATTTTAAAAATTCCCAAATTGTGATATAATATTGACAATATGGGACTTGGAGGTGCTAATATGAAAACTGTTTGGCAACATTTCTTAGAGGCAATAATATTTTTTATAGTTTTAGGGTTAATTTATAATATTGTAGGTAGAATCAATGTAATTATAGATCCTGAGACCAAAGGAACACTAGTTATAATAATTGCTGTAGCACTTTTGTTTTTATGGACCTTTGTGAAAATGAGGATTAATAGAAAAGATAAGGAAATGGAAGAAAAGTAAAGGAGATGAATCATGAAATATGAAGATTTAATATTTAAAATGCCAGTAGAAAGCAAGCATTATAAAGAAGATTCTCAATTTATGATTGGCACCATAATGAGTATACTTGATGAAAGGATCGAACAAGGTAAAAATAAAATTGTTATTAATACAAATTTGAAACATGGCCTACCTTTAGAAAACATTAACAAAATTGCTGGTCCAATGATCGAGGCTTGGGCATATGAAGTATTTAGTGATATTTATGATGATGTAAATAATAAATATAATTTAATTAATGTTGAGGCACAAGAAAGGTTGGCGATGACAGATATTGTCCTACAATTTAAAAAGGAAAATAGATATATAACTGGAAGTGTGGATGTTAAAGCTACTTCTGAAGATATAGAGAGCTCTGGGAAAAGCCCAAATATAACATCCTTTAGTAGAATTAGAACTGCATATGTTGAAGATCCCGACTATATGTTTGTTATTTTAAGCATTAAACATAAGGTCTATTCATCAAAAAATGAAGATACTATGTTAATTGATGGAATTATGGAAATAGTAGATTACAATGTATATGATTTAAAATACATTTCAGAAGAAGATCTTTCATATAATCCAGCATTGGGCACTGGGCAAATTCAAATAAAAGATATTCATTATGTAGAAGTAGTGGATAGAACTGTCTGGGAGTTTTGTCAATTATTAGATGCTAAGTATTTGAATTCTTCTAAAAAGACTTTTGAGGATTGGTATGGGGAGGCATTAAAATGGGATTGGATAAAAACGAAAGATTAAAAATTATTCATGGGGATGCCATAGAAGAACTGAAAAAAATACCAAATGAATCAATTGATTTAATTGTTACTGATCCTCCATATAATTTAAATAAAGATTATGGAGAATCAAAAGATAATTTATTCCATGATGAATATTTAGAACTTAGTCGAAAATGGCTAAAAGAAGCCCATAGAATATTAAAGAAAGATGGTACCATATATATTTTTATGGGAATGAGATATATTTCTTATATTTATATGATACTAGAAGAAGAACTTAATATGCATTTCAATTCATGGATAGTGTGGCACTATACACAAGGAATTGGTAAAACTAAAGGATTTAGTCCAAGGCATGATGATATTTTAATGTTTACTAAATCAGAAAATTTCACCTTTAATCTTGATGATATTAGAATTCCTCAAAAATATTATAGAAGTGTAAATAATATGCGTGGAGCAAACCCTGGTAATGTCTGGGAATTCTCTCATATGCACTATTGCAATAAAAATAGAAAAAAGCATCCAACTCAAAAGCCGGAAGCTATTTATGAAAGAATAATTTTAGCAAGTTCTAATGAAGGAGATGTAGTCTTAGACTGCTTTGTAGGCTCAGGAACTGCCTTAAGGGTATGCCAGCAATTAAATCGAAAATGTATTGGTATTGATAATAATTTAGACTATATAAATATGTGTAAAGAAAGATTGGCTGAACCTTTTATTAGTTTTGATAGTATTGATGAAAGAATGAAAAGAATACCTAATGATTTAAACGATCCACATTATAGAAATGAATATATTGAAAATCATATTAAATGGTTTTTAAAAAACCATGATGGAGAGATCAAAGATTTTTTGAAAAAGGTAGATGAGAAATATAAAGAAAAAAGTTCTCCCTATGAACAATTAGAAATCTTTAATTTATTAAAAAGATAAAAATGCGCCAGCGAGAACCGTCCCCGCTGGCGCATTTTTATCTTGATAAACTTCTTATATTTTCCACTGGATATTTACTAGTAATACTTCTACTGGGCATATAATATATCAATACTGTTATAATGAAATATATTATACATAATACTAAATGTAGTGTCCAAGGATAATCCATTAGTTTGTAAGTGAATATATCTTCCATATACCCAGCAAATCCTACTGAAAATCCTGCCAAATTTCCTATGGATGTAAAGAATAATATTAAAAATAGTATTAGATGGATAATTATTAGGGATAATAATCCTACTATTATACCTAATTTTATATAATACTTAGAAAATTCTTCCCTTGTAACTCCCATAGATTGTAGTATTCCTATTCTATTTCTATCCTGTTCCATTTTAGATGCCATTGTATTATATAATATGATTAAGGCTATGGCTGCTGCTGTAGCTCCTAATAGGGATACTATAAGGGCATTATTAAAAGCCTCATAATATATTTTAGAATTACTTTCCTTATAATTATATAATGTATAGCCTTTATCTATGGCATAAGATAGTAATTTTGAGTTCAGTATTACATCTGTATCCATAGAATCTGTATTTATATAGCAAAGAGTACGTCCAAAACTATAGGGATAACCTGCATTTATCATAGTTTCTAAATGCCTTACTTCTCCATATTCTCCTAGGCCATGTTTAGAACGAGGATATATGGATTCCATACCATTAAGTGAGCTAATTACCACATAGGGGGCCACATTATTAGAAAATGGCCAAAGTCCCTCTTTTGGTAAATAATGAATAATTCCTCCTACTTTAAAATCTATAGTCTTATAAGAGGAAATGTAGGTTTCCCCTTCTACTGCTTCTAAATCTGCAGATAAAGAAATAATATCTCCCGCTTTTATATAATCCTGTTTCTTATAATAATCCTTATATCTAGAATTATAGGAAATATCATAGGCACCACTAGTTTCAAATAGCCATTTCATTCTATTTTCTTCATTAGTAGTATCTACTACTTTTTTCTTGGGAAAACGATTTATTTCTACATTTTCATTTCCCGGGTAATACATAGGAATCATTAATATAATCTCTTCTCCATTAATAAATGCTTTTTCGTCAACTTTCCCCTCATTTATCATAGATTTAAACTTTTCAAATTGTTTGGAATTCTTGTCTTTTGCATCTATGGCAAAAGTTTTAGTATAAAAGGCATTGCTTAGATATTCATCTCTTTCGCTTAAATCCGCATTGTATTTACTAAAATGACCCTTTAAAAGTTCTGTAGGTAATAGTTCCTCATAGGTATTTAGAATTTCATTATCTTCTATGCCTTCATACCAAAGGAAAGTCTGTTTTCCTACTTTATACATTTCTGTAGACTCTACTCCTTGAAATTCCTTTAATTCACTTTGAATTATAGGAAATTCCCTTTGCCTTTCTCCAAATATAGCCTCCATTACATAATCTGGTCTATTATTTTTTATAACAGTTTCTCTATAATTATTGAAGGAAAAATAGCCTAACATTATAGCAGATAATAATATGGTAATGGATATAAAAGAAATCCCAAAGGATATTAGCGCTTTGTTTTTATTTAATTTTAAATAATCCCAATTTAAATCAGAAAAAGATTTACGCCGAATTTCTATATCTTTTTTGGTTTTAGTTTTCTTATGTTTAGGTGATTTTTCCATAGTACCTACTAATGGAATTTTTATAGCATATATAGTGGGTATTGCCATACCTATAAATAATGCTAAAATTCCTGCCACTAGACCTAGTAGAAATAATTTAGGCTGTACATAAAACTGAAGATTTCTACCACCAAATTTATTTAGTCCAAATATAATTCCAGCTGCAGCTCCAAATCCTACTGGTAATCCAATTAATAGTCCATATTTTAAGAAATATAGGGCCTCATAAAATAGCATTTGAATAATTTGATTTTTAGTAGCACCTATGGATTTTAATAATACTATTTTCCTAGACCTTCTCTTCATCTGAGTTAAAAATATTTGAAATATAGCTAGTGCTGTGGCTATAAAAATTACTGCTATAATAATTAACGCTAAATAATATTCAGTAGTACCTATAATATCAGGATAGGAAAAAGTATTTTTTCTAAAATTAGCAGTATTTACCTCTAATTTGCCTTCTACTATTTTAGCTCCTTCTAAGGATGTATCTTCCCAATCCTCAGGTTCCCTTTCTACAACCCAAGTTTTAAGCCCATTTAAAGCGCTTTCTACTTCCTGATCTGAAGCTCCATAAAGCCACATCCAAAACCAAAAGTCTATTCCTGCATTTTCGTCATATTCCTCATCTATAATCCTATTTGGATAATTATCCTTTAATCTATTATATAGATCTTCTTCTAGGGATTTGGATTCTAAAAATATATTGTAATTTTCCATTTTAAATTCTGAAAAATCTTCTATACTATTATTGTAGAATACATCTAAATAAATATCCCCTGCCTCTTCCGTTATAAAAGCATTTGGGGAACTATATCCATCTAAATCCCATTTATCAGTATAATCTTGTAAAATTCCTACTATTTCAAATTCCCTTTTAATTATAACCTTTTGATTAGTTAAACACCCTGTCTCCCTTATAAGATCAGGATAACAATCCCCACCTTCTGGATAATAAAAGAAATAATCATTAGAAACTACTATGGTAGCATCCCCAATATTTTCAAAGGGAGTTTCGTGATGTTGTAAATAATCTGGATATACCCCTTTTTCATAAAATTCTTTATTTAAATCCATAATATAGGGTCCTACATCGCCATCCACAGTTTCAATTACAATATCTACCCCTATTTTTTGGCCTATTTCCAAATCCATGCCCATGCTACTCATTTGCTGTAATTCTATCATTATTTCATTGTCCTTTTCAGGATAGCGTCCTTTATAGAAAGAAAATCTTCCCATTTCTAATAATTCTTCATTAAAAGTTCCTATGGTTCCTACTTTATCTGAAGCACCTATTATATTAGTTACTCCAATTTTATCTATAGTTTCTTCTTTTTTTAGCTTTTCTAAGGTAGATATATCTCCATCTAAATAAGCAGCATGCCAACTACCATATAAATCAAATTGTTGTTCTGCCTTTGTTTTTTCCACACTAGCCTGAAAAGTAGTGGAAATTACTATAAAAACAAAAGCCAATATTATAACTATTTTAATTAAAAGTGTATCTTTTTGTCTTCCCTTTAAGCCTGTTTTAGCAATATCTTTTATTTTCATATCCTCACCTGCCTTGTTGTATTTTTAAACTTGAGATTCTTCGCTGACGCTCAGATAAGCAGGGAGCCGAAATCATGTTTTTTGATTTCGTGCTCATCGCTTAGTTTCTTCATCAATGACAGAGGTGTAACTAGGAAGTTAGACTGTTCTTTATAGATGTAATTCTTCCATTGGTAATGGTTACAATTCTATCTGCCTCTTTTGCAATATCCATATCATGAGTTACAAGTATTATAGTTTGTCCAAATTTTTCAGCAGATTCCTTCATTAGATTTAGTACTTCGTTTCCAGTATCCTCATCTAGATTTCCCGTTGGTTCATCTGCTAAAACTATAGCAGGTTTAGATACCAAAGCTCTAGCAATGGCAACTCTTTGTCTTTCGCCACCAGATAATTCATCAGGATAATAATTAAGCTTGTCTCCTATGTCTAAAGTATCTATTACATCATTAAAATGTTCCATATCTGGGTCTTTATTATCTAGGTAAATGGGCATTAAAATATTTTCCACCACAGTATGTTCTTGTAATAGATTAAAGGATTGGAATACAAAGCCAATTCTTCTCCTTCGTAAAACTGCCAATTCCTTGTCCTTTAAATCAAAAACTGACTCTCCTTCTAAATAAAGTTTCCCACTAGTAGGTTTGTCCAATCCACCTAGTATATGTAATAAGGTAGATTTACCTGAACCAGATTTCCCAATTATAGCATAAAATATCCCCTCTTCAATTTCCAAATTACAATCCTTTAAAGCCTCTACTGCCAAATCCCCCTTTCCATAAGTTTTGTAAATATTTTCTGTTTTAAGTATAGTAGCCATAACTTGCCCCCTTTATATTATAAAAAAATCGGCACTAAATAAGTGCCGACTTAAAGCATTTTTATCCGCTCTAAATATTAAAGCTCCATATTAATACAAACTCCATATTAATACTAGGATTAATATTATTAATACAGGAGAAAAAACTAAAAGTGCTGAAATATACAGAGCTAAAATATCTTTTCTCTCTAATTTAATATCATTTTCCTCTTCCTGATTAATATGAGAATCTAGCTCCTCTGTTTCTACATCTTCTTGTCCGTTTTTGTTTTTAAGCCAGTCCATGGTGGCATCTATTTTCTTTTGAAAGAACATATTATCAGAGCCTTTCTGTTATTTCTGTCCATTAAGCTTGTGATGGCAGGCTACAAAATGTCCTGGTCTTGCTTCTTCCCATTCAGGTACAACTATTTTACATATATCTGTAGCATATTTACAACGAGTGTGGAATTTACATCCAGAAGGTGGCTTTATAGGACTTGGAACATCTCCTTCTAGTATTTTCACTTCTCGTTTATGGTCAACATCAGTGGTAGGTATGGCTGATAATAATGCCTCAGTATAAGGATGTAGTGGATGGGCAAATAGTTCCTCCGTATTAGCCAATTCTACAATACTACCTAAATACATTACTCCTACCCTATCACTTATATATTTTATTACAGATAAATCATGGGAAATAAACATATAAGTTAAGTTTTCACTTTCTTTTAAATCTAATAATAGATTTAATATTTGAGATTGGATACTTACGTCTAAAGCCGAAACAGCCTCATCAGCAACTATAAACTTTGGTTTTAAAGCAACGGAACGGGCTATCCCGATTCTTTGCCTTTGTCCACCAGAGAATTGGTGAGGATAACGGTGAACAAAATAAGGTGCCAAGCCGCAATCATCCATAATTTTTAAAATATAATCCTGCATACTTTTATCGCCCTTTATAAACATATTATGAGCATATAGGCCTTCAGATATAATTTGCCCTACAGTAAGCCTTGGATTTAAGGATGAATAGGGGTCTTGGAATATTAATTGCATATCTTTCCTAAGTACCCTCATTTCTTCCTGTGTTAATCTTGCTAAATTAATCCCTTTGTCTTTATGTTTTTCATGTTTTTCAAAATCGGGATGACTTCTATATTGATCCAATAAATTTCCTACTTCTACTTCAATACCTTCCAATTCCTTCTTTATTTTTTCTAAATTAGCATTGTACTCCTTAATTTTATCTAAATCACTTTTTATTGCATTTTCAATATCTTCCTTACTTTTCCCCTCTTCTTCTAATTTAGATTGTATCCCCTGAATTTTCACTTCAATTGCAGAAATATTATCTCTTATTTTATTAGCCTCATTGGCCTTTTTATGTTCCCTTAATAAAACCTCTGATACCTTATCTAAATCTTCTGCTACCATAAAACCCCCAATTAATTGAGATAGGCCCATATATAATAATTTAGCTTCCCTTTCTGCTACTCTTAATTCTCCTAAGGCATGAAGTTTTTCTTCTCCCTCTGGTAATTTATCATATCTTTTTTGGGCAGTCTCATATTCCTTTTGTAATTCAAGCAATTTATTTTTTTCTCTATTTAAATTTTCTAGAATTTCTCGCACATATCTAGGAGATATATCGTCTATATCTAAACCATAGTATATAGTTCTACCGTCAGTTTGATCATATAATTGTAATAGAGTTCGACCCAAAGTAGATTTCCCACATCCTGATTCCCCAACTAAGCCTAGGGTTTCTCCTTCATAAATATCTAAACTAACATCATCATTAGCTCTAACATATAATTGCTCTTTATCAAACATAGAAGATTTTTTTAATGGGAAATATTTTTTTAAATGTTCTATTCTAATCAAAACTTTTTGTTCTTCTTTTTTAGTCATTGGATCTCACTCCTTTCTTTGGATAGAAGCAAAGTATTCTATGTCCTTTTTCTACCTCTATTGGTTCTGGTTCTTCATTATGGCAACGTTCTGTAGCATATTTACATCTAGGTGCAAATTTACAACCCTTTGGAAGATTTAAAGGATGGGGTACTGCACCAGGTATAGCCTCAAGTCTTACTCCACTTGGTGTATCTAATCTAGGAATAGATACCAATAGTCCCTCTGTATATGGATGGGAATAAGGGGTTTTTAAATCAAAAATAGTTTTTGCTCCTGCCTTTTCTACAACCTGTCCACAATACATAACAGCCACATCATCTGCCATTTCATTAATTACACCTAAATCATGAGTTATAAAAAGTATAGATGTATTTATTTGGGTTTTTAATTCATTCATTAGTTTTAAAATTTGAGCTTGGATTGTTACATCAAGTGCTGTAGTAGGTTCATCTGCAATTAATAGTTTTGGTACACATGCTAAGGCCATAGCTATCATAACCCTTTGTCTCATTCCTCCTGATAATTGATGAGGATATTGTTTTGTTACAGCCTCTGGATTAGGTATTTTAACTAAAGATAGCATATCCATTACCTTTTCTGCTGCCTGTTCCTTATTCATTCCCTGGTGAATCATAAGTGGTTCAGAGACTTGCCTTTCTACTGTAAATACAGGATTTAGAGAAGTCATAGGTTCTTGGAATATAACAGAAATATCATTTCCTCTAATACCTATCATATCTTTTAAAGGAACATCTACTAGATTTTCTCCATCAAACCATATCTCTCCATCTGCTATATAGCCATTTCCATCTAGTAATTTGATAATGCTCATGGCAGAAACACTTTTTCCACTACCACTTTCCCCTACAATCCCAAGGGTTTTTCCTGCATCCACAGAATAAGATACACCATTTACGGCCTTTACCGTTCCCTTTTTAGTTTCAAAATACGTATGCAAATTTTTAACTTCTAATAATGCCATCTATTCTTCCCCCTAACGTTCTTGAGATTTTGGGTCTATTGCATCTCTTAAACCATCGCCTATTAGGTTAATACAAATAACAGATATACCTAATACAATGGAAGCAAATACCCATCTCCACCAGAAATTTTGAATAACTATACTATTATTGGCTCCAAATAACATATTGCCCCAAGTTGGTATAGGAGCCTGAACCCCAAAGCCTAAATAAGAAAGAGTGGCTTCAGTAAGCATACTAGAGGCAAAAGATAGTGTGGCCGATACAATAATTACAGAAATTACATTTGGAAGTATATGTTTAAATACTATATTCCTTTCTTTTACTCCAAGGGCCTTAGCAGCTATAACATATTCCTGTTCCCTAACTGAAAGAACCTGGGCACGAACTAATCTCTGTAAACCAGTCCAAGATAGGAAACCTAGTATAACCATTATTAAAATAACCCTTTGTCTAGGAGTTACATTGTTTCCAAGTAATGCAGATAAGATCATTGCAAAAGGTAAGAATGGCAAGGCTGCTACCATTTCTGCAATCCTCTGTAATACCATGTCTATTGTACCACCAAAGAAACCTGATACTGCTCCTACAACTACACCAATAATAGTAGAAATAATTACTGCAACAGCACCTATGGTCATAGACATACGCCCACCATTTAATAGCCTAGTAAATATGTCCCTACCTAAATCATCAGTACCAAATAAATATCCCTTTAATCCCCAAGTGTGTACCTTCCCTTGAGTATCTACAGCAAAGTTTTGATAAAAGCCAGTATAAAACCTATCTATTTTCATATCTTGTATATCTTTTGGAACTATAGATTGTTTATAATAATCCCCACCCCAGGATACTACATGTCCGTCCTCAGTCAAAGCTGTGTAGTGGTATCTTCCACCTTGAAGCTCTATTATTTTACTTTCTGTTTCAGGTACCCTTCCTTCTCCCTTGGAAGAAACGTTACCCCATACAAATACCTTACCTTCGTCATTTACTGCTGCCATAGTACCTGCAGTAGCTGATATATCTACAATATTTCCCATATTCTCTGGAATATTAGCATAGGAGTTTTTCTCTGTTCCTAAATATACTACTTGGCCATCTAGGGTTAGGCCTAAAACTGCATCTGAAGTAAGGGCAATTTCTTTTAAATTCCCTTGATATTGGTGAAATTCATTGAAATCATTGTTCATTGTATTACCAAAATAATGCATATAGCCATCTTCGGTTAAAATAATAGAGTTCTGATAGCCTGCATAAATTTCCTTTACATTAGTAAACTTTTGTTCTGGAAGGCTTGCCTGTCTTTGACGATTATTCCCCCAGGCAAAGACTTCACCCTGATCATTTAATGCCATGGCATGGTCGTAGCCAGCAGCTACCTTAACTAATTTCCCCATATTCTTAGGTACTTTTCTTACATCCACACCAATAGCTACTTTAGTAACACCCCACATATATAGTTTCCCATCAGTGGATATTCCCATACTATAGGTAGAACCTGTAGAAATATCCTGTATCTTACCATCTAACTCCTTAGGCACCTTTAAAAATTCCCTATTTGGAGCCACGTCTTTTTGACTTACCTCTGAAAAGGATAAATCTATTGGATGGACTAGGGGCCCAATTAGGACTGTAGCAAAAATTGCCAGGAATACTATTAGGGCTGTCATAGAAACCTTGTTCTCTCTAAATGTAGCCCTTACAGTCTGCCAAGGGCTTTGAATATCTTCCTCTACTAAAAGTGACTCCTGTTTATTTTTCCCACCGAAAAGATTTCCAAAGAGAAGGCGTGAGAAAGATTTTTTTTCTTGGTTAGTATTTTTATCATCTTTTTTGTTTGCTTCTTTTATACTCATATGGCTACCTCCTCCTTCTATTGATCTACCCTAACACGAGGGTCAACTAAACCATAGCTAATATCTGTTATTAAATTACCTACAAGTGCAATTATTATATAAAACATTTGTATTGCTAATGCCACAGTATAATCTTGATTTGTCAATGCATCAATATAAAATTTCCCTATACCATGGAGATTAAATATTCTTTCAATAACCAAAGAACCACTGAAAATACTCATAAACCAGCCTATAATTAGTGTAACTACTGGAAGCAACGCATTTCTCCAAGCATGGGAATAGATAACTACCTTTTCTTGTAATCCCTTAGCCCTAGCTGTTTTAATATAATCCATACTCAATGCATCTATCATTGCTGCCCTTACATATCTTGTCAGCCCTGCTAAGGAACCAACTGTCATTATAATTAATGGTAGTGCTAAATGCCACATTTTATTCTTAAACAAGGCAAAGCCTGTCCCCTTAAAGTTTGGGGTTACCATTCCTGATACTGGGAACCACTCTAGTTTTACTGCAAAAACAAATATAAAGAGTAGAGCCGTAATAAATGTAGGTATACTATGGCCTACAATTGTTAAAACCATTACTATTCTGTCCATTACAGAGTTCCGTTTAACGGCACACCGAATCCCCAGGGGTATAGTTATAGCCAAGCCTAAAATTATAGCAAAAATATTTATATATATAGTTACTTTAAAAGGATCCTTTACTACATCTCTAACTGGAAGTCTATATACCTTAGACATACCAAAATCTAACTTCAACATTCCACCAACCCATTTAAAATATCTTACAGTTAGAGGTTGGTCTAGGCCAAGGGCCTTCCGGGCCTGTTGATAGGCGTACTCATACTCATCAGGCTTCATAAACTCTCTCATATGTTCAACTTCTGCCCTAGCAGGGTCTCCAGGTATTAAATTGTATAGGAAAAAAAGAATAATGGACATTACAAAGAATACAAATATCATATATAAAATTCTTTTAGTTATATATTTAGCCATTTCATTACCTGCCTTATTCTATATTATTTAAGCTTTTAGTATTCAATATCTTAATATATTAGTCTAATAAAGTTTGTCTAATTATGGAGAAATAGGGTATTTTCATACCCTATTTCTTATGATAATATTTTATTGTAATTTAAATTATTCTGTTACCCAAGCGTATAGTATTGCTGTTGGTAAATCTACAAGCGAGTTGTTATTCCAATCATGTAATTTTTCATTGTAGAAGTCATGATAAATGTTGGAATATAGTGGTATATCTGGTAGTAATTCATTCCATCTTGCTATGAAGTTTACAAACTTTTCTTTAAACTCTTCTCTTTGGTCTCCATCTAATAATACCATTTCTTTTGCATACTTTTCTAGTTCTTCATCTAATAAGAAGTTAGTATTGTATCCTGCCTTAACCATATCTGGATCTGTAGTATAGGTTGTAGACAGGTCATAAGTTGGATAGAAGTTAGATGCTAAGTTAAACATACCAAAGGTTTGTACCCCATATTTTGGATCCTCACTAGAATCTCTATACATCCAGTTTAATAACTCTTCAAAAGTCATTACTGTTTGATTTATCTTCATTCCTGCAGTAGCTACGTCTGGGTTTTCTTGTAGTTTAACTACTAATAATTCTGATACAGCATTTTGCTCTGTAGATGCCCATTCAATTTCTAATGGCATTAATGTACCATCTTCTAGTTTCTTATGACGTAATCCTTCTCCTGCATAGTCATTGCCATCTTTGTCTAATACCCAGCCGCCTTCTTCTAGTAATTCTACGGCTTTTTCTAAACTATATGGATATTGATTTAATTTATCATTTAATTCAGCCTTTGTCTCTTGATAGAACCATTGGGCTTCACCATAAGGTCCATTTACTACGGAACCAAATCCACCAGTAAAGGCTTTAGCAAAGTCATTTCTATCAAGTAAGTGGGCTATTGCTTGACGAACTTCTAAGAATTGGGTTGGTCCAAAGTCACATTGGAACATTAACTTACCATATCCAGCTCTTGGATAGTCGTGATATGCAAAACCGCCTTTTTCTACTAGGTCTAAACCTGCATTTATTTCGTCTCCACTAGCCATTTGAGCTAATAAGTCTACTCCGCCTGTGGATAACTCGTCTAAGGCTGTTTCTTGAGTTACTTTTCTATAAATTACAGTTTCTATTAATGGTTTTTGCCCAGCATAGTCTCCTGGATAATTTGGGTTAACTTTTAATACTGCTGTTTTAGATGCATTGTCATAGCTTTCTAATACATAAGGTCCTGATGAAGGACGAGGTATAGCACGTCTTGCTGTGTTTAACTTGTCTTGGAAAGCTTCCCAATTATCTTTTGTGAAATCACCTGTAAAGTAGCAGCCTTCTCCATCATCTACTATGTCTACTTCTTCTCCAACGTAGAAATCTAATTTGGTTGGACCTACAGATGCATTTGGTAATTCATAGAAATATGGAAGGTGTTCTGCATCTATGGTTACTGAGAACTTCATTTCGTCTAATAACCTTACACCTGTAAATACTTCTGATTCGCCACTTGTAAAGGCCTTGTACCCTTTATAGTATAGACCATAACTTGGCTTACCACTCATTTCAGATAAAACAGGTGATGACCATAACATTGCAGATGCAACATAGTCCTTAGCTGTTATTGGTGTACCATCATCGTATACTAATCCATCTTTTATAGTCCATATATAAGTTTTGGAACCATCTTCATTTTCTTCAGTCTCAAAATTTTCAACTGTTGTATCATTTACTAGGTATTCACCTTCAAAGGTCATATCTACTGTCCCTTGACCATTGATAAAGTCCCATATAGCCTTGTCTGACGCATTGTTTTGCCAGTAGGGTGGCCAGTCCCCGGATAATTCTGTAGTATTACCTATGATAAACTCTCCCATAGGCTCTGTTGGTTTTTCTGGACCATCGTCAACTGGTTCATCATCCACTACTTCTGGACCATCGTCTTCAACTACTGCAGGCTCCTTCTTACCGCATGCTGTGAAAACTGATAGTAGTAGTACCAGTGATAATAATAGTGCCAACTTTCTTCTCATTAAAATTCTCCCCCTTATAATTTATATTTAGAAAATTATTAATTTATTGTATTATACCACTATTAACTCCTTTCTGTCAACGAATGGAATGGGATAATACACATAAAAACCTGCTTATAATTTAATATTAAGGTTTTTATCTCTAAAATTTGGCCTAAATCCCTTAAATTTGGTACAATTCCATAGGAATTTAGTATTACATTAAAAGCTACAAGGCCGATAATATGTGGGCTTCCCCCTTATTTATGTATATTATGTCTGATTTTGTCGAATTGTTTAATTATTTATAATTAATTAAACCTTACTACTATTATAACATAATATTATTTAAGTTCCAGATGTATTCACTTTTTTATAAATAATCCAATAATTTTCTAAATGTTAAATATTTGTAACAATTTAAAGAAATTAAAGGAATTGAAAGATATTTGTATAATTAGTTAAATATAATATATATGGGGTGGTATTGTGGATACTATTCGGGGGGATTTGTTGGAATTATGTTTACGCTTCTTAGAGCTTTTAGACATACTTAAAGAAAAGGGCATGATCTCAGATGCAGAATATGAGATATATGGCAGACAGAAAAGATTATTTATACACAAAGAAAAAAGCAAACCCTCTTCCTGAGAGTTTGCTTTTTTAAAACGCTATTATTATTCCCCCTTCTCCTGCATAAGAAGTGCTTAGACCAGCTGTTTCTACTATTATAACTTCCTTAAAATTATATTTTTCTTCAATGGCTTTTTTTAATTCTTCAGCTCTATCTAAGGCATTAACATGAGATATGCCTAGTGTTTTATCTTCAAATTGACTGCCCTCTTCACCAATTATTTCTACTAATCTATTGAAAGCTCTTTTGCTGCCTCTTACCTTTTCTACCAATTTTATAGAACCACTATCATCTCCCCCCATAATGGGTTTTATGGATAGCATAGAGGCAATATGACCCATGGTTTTGGAAATTCTACCATTTTTCATTAGATTGTCCAAGGATTCTAAAATAAAAAAAGTTTTCATTTCATCTATATATTCTTCTACTTTATTGGCTATTTCCTTTGGTTTTAAATTATTTTGTATGGATTCTGATATTTTCAAACTAATTAAAGTTTCCCCAATGGATGCAGATAAAGAGTCGAATACATGAATAAATTTATTTCCAGTTTCCAGTGCAATATTTTTTGCAAGTACTGCATTGCTATAGGTACTGCTCAATGCTGAAGATAATGTAACCACAAAAACATTATCTCCCTTTTCATATTCCTTTAGAAAATCTCCTGGAGAAGGGCTAGAGGTTTTTATTGGTTCATAGCTATTTTCCATAGCCTCTAACAATTCAATTACATCTAAATTTTCATCATCTACGAAAGTTTTACCTCCAACATCAATTTTTAATGGAACCAATCCTATATCCATCTTCTCTTTTAATTCATCATTTAAATCGCAACTGCTATCAGCTACTATTTTATAGTTCAAATGATTCACCCCTTTCACTTAATTTCCTAATTTTTTCTCTACAAATTCTGCTAATTCTTTTGCCTTGTTTTCTATTATATTTTTATCTTTTCCTTCTATCATAACCCTAACTAAAGGTTCTGTCCCTGATGGTCTTATAACAACTCTTCCCTCTCCATGGAAATATTCTTCAATTTTTTCCACTTCTTTTTTTATCTCATTATCTTCTAAATAAGAATGTTTTAATTCTTCCTTTACCTTAGCATTTATCAATACCTGAGGGAGACTACTTATTAAATTATTTAATTCAGACATCTTTTTCCCTGTTTTTTTCATTATCTGCATTAATTGTAGCCCTGTTAATAAACCATCTCCTGTAGTATTATAGTCTAAAAAGATTATATGACCTGATTGTTCTCCACCTAGATTATATCCACTATTTAGCATTTCTTCTATTACATATCTATCTCCTACTTGAGTTTTTACTATATTCATTCCATTTTCCTTTAGATATAAATCTAGGCCCATATTAGTCATTATAGTGCCTACTATGGTGCTATTTTTTAATTTATTTTGCTTGTAAAGTTCTGTACCACATACAGCTAATATATGGTCTCCATCCATTATATTTCCCATTTCATCTACTGCTATTATCCTATCTGCATCTCCATCAAAGGATAGTCCTATATCTGCCTTAGTTTCTAATACTAATGTTTTAATTATATCTGGATTAGTAGAGCCACATTTAAGATTAATATTCACCCCATTTGGTTTATCATTTACTACTATAATATCTGCACCCATTTCTTTTAGTAATTCTGGTGCTATTTTAGATAATGCACCATTGCCACAGTCAACTGCTACTTTAACCCCAGATAAATCTATGTCAATTGTAGTTTTTAAATATTCCATATAGTCCCTAAAGGCTTCTTTTCCCCATATAATTTTGCCTATATCTCCTTTAATAGGTCTAGAGGAGATTTCTTCGTTTTCTAAAATTATCTTTTCCATTTCTTCTTCTATTTTATCATTTAATTTAAAACCATTGCTATTAAAAAATTTTATACCATTGTACTCTATTGGATTATGAGATGCAGATATTACTACCCCTGCCAAGGCTTCATATTTTCTAGTTAAATAAGCTACAGCCGGTGTGGGAACTACTCCTAATTCTACTACATCTACTCCCATAGATAAAATCCCTGCTGTTAATGCTGCCTCTAACATATCTCCAGATTTACGTGTATCTTTGCCAACAACTATTTTCCCATTCTTTTCTTTTCCTAGGACAAATGCCCCAACCTTTCCAACTTTAAATGCCAATTCTGGTGTTAAATCTTTATTTGCAATTCCTCTAATTCCATCAGTTCCAAATAATTTTCCCATTTTAAAAACTCCTCCTAGATTAAATATAATAATTTAATAATAGCACAAGATTATACAATGTACAATTGACAATTGACAATTGACAGTATTGTCATCCTGGGCATAGCGAAGGATCTCTCTTTTAATTTACAATTTAAAATTGGCCAATAGGTCTATTAGCTTGCTCTTTTCATTTAATTCTGGCTCCTCTAGCACCTTATCTAATAAATAATCCATTAATTGGCCTATAATTTTCCCTTCTTTATATCCCATTTCTATTAAATCTCTTCCATTAATAGCTAAGTCTTTGACGCTTATGGCTTCTTTGTTATTTAGAATTTCTTTAATTCTTTTTTCCCTTTCTATTATATGGTCTATGGTGGCATTTTTGTTGGAGCATTTTATATCTGCTTTTTGTAAGGCTAATAAATTAAATATTTCTTCTTTGCCAATTTTATTAACTAATCTTTTTAGGCCTTTTTCGCCAAATTCGTTGTGATGATTCATATGCTCTAATACTAGGATTTCAGTTTTTTCTATTAATTCATTGGAAGTTTTAAGCCTTTTTAATACATTTTTACTTATTTCTCCACTAATTTTATTATGATTATAATAGTGAGAAATGTAATCTTCATCTAAAACTTGAGTATGTAATTTCCCAATATCGTGAAAGAGTGCTGCTAATCTTAGATTTAATATAGCTGGAACCCTATCTAATACGCAGAGAGTATGTTCATATAAATCCCTTTCATGATGAGGGGTTTTTTGGTCAAAATCTATGGTTTCTACTAATTCAGGTAAAATAATTTCTAATGCTCCTATTTTTTCTAGACTTCTTATGCCATTAGAGGGAGTGTCTGAAAGAAGAATTTTAAAAAATTCTTCTCTTATTCTCTCTTGACTTATACTTAAAATATATTTAGCATATCTTTTTCCAGATTCAAAAGTACTTTCTTCTATAGAAAATCCTAATTCGGTGGAAAATCTAATAGCTCTTAAAATTCTTAAATAATCTTCTTTAAATCTTTCCTCTGGATTTCCTACAGTTTTTATTATTTTCTTTTCTAAATCTATTTTTCCCCCAAAAGGATCTATTAAACTTGTTTTTTTACTATAGGCCATGGCATTTATGGTAAAATCCCTTCTACTTAAATCTTCCATTATATTATTGGAATAAATTACCCACTCTGGCCTTCTCCCATCTATATAATCCCCATCTTTTCTAAAGGTGGTTATTTCTACATTTCCTTCTTTTTGAGGTATTACTATGGTGCCAAATTTTTTACCTACAGATATGGGTTTAAAATTATAAAAAACCTTTTCTATTTCTTCTGGCAATGCATTGGTTCCTATATCATAGTCTGTAGGTTCTTTATTTAATAATATATCTCTAATAGCACCTCCTACTATATAGGCCTCAAAATTATTTTTTTCTAAGGTATTTATAATTAATTGTACATAATCAGGTATATTTATTTTCATAATATCCTCCAAAATTTTCTTTTCTTTTGATTATAACTGATTATAACGATTATAACATAATATCCACGATATAAGGTTTTAAAATTAAAAAAACTTAGGAAAATTTCCTAAGTTACTATAGAGATATTTAATCTATCATATGGCATTTTTATAAAATATTAATATTCTTTGTATTACTAATTTCTTTTTCCTTTAAATATTTAGCCTCTAATAGGATTTGATGCATTTCATCTAAAGATAATTCCTTAAAATAATCATAAGCTATATAATATTTTTCACCATCGTATTGAATCTGTAAAAAATCATTTAAAAATAATTCTAGACCAGCCCAATCTTCTTCGTCTAAAATAGAATGCCAATTACTAGAACCTTTAATATTGTATAATATCCTAAGATATTTTTGCCTAATATCTTCCTTGCTTTTTCCAGAAAATCTAATTTCATCGTAAATATCTATTATTATATCTAGACCCTTTGTAGATTCCCAATCCTGTATGAAATTTAACATTTTCTCTTTACAGTTTTTAACTTTTTCCCCCATATTTAACACCTCTACCTAGCTTCTATAATCTCACTATTATATTACCCCTTATAGAACTTTTCTAACATGTTTTTGATATTTAAGTAGGAATAAAGTCCTAATATTCATTATATCATATATTATATTCTATTTGTACAAGAAATTAAATATTCAATTTAATTTTAAAAAGACCTGCTTAGCAGGTCTTTTTAAATTACTTTTCTAATTAGTGCTTCCTTTAAAATATTATCTATTCTCTCTCTTTCACCTATAATTCTTTTCTCCTTATTATCATAAGCATACATGGCACCAGATATTACTCTGGTATTAAGGCTTCCCTTAGCAGCCTTATTTCCCTTTAGATGAGGTGCATCTAATATGCCTATTTCTACAGCCTTAGTTAAAGTTTCTGGATCTACTAATGGGTCTATAGCTTTTGATCCTATGAACTTTATGGAAGCTATTATAATCATAGCTTCTTCTATTAATTCCTCTTTTCTCCTTTGAACATTTGCATCCTTAGTCATATCAATTGCCCCTAAGAATTCATTTCTGAGCACTCCTCTAACAATCATAGCTGATTCTATTATATCATCTGCTGTGGCTGCATGATGAGCCTCACAAAAGCCTACTACATGATATATATGTGGCTTAATAGTCATGGCTAAATAACTAGATGCTGCTAATTGTCCTTTAGCTTGATTTAAATCTGATGGAAAAGATGCTAAGCCCGCTCTAGCCTGTCTATATACTCTAAAGTTTTCATCCTGTAGGCTTTCTACTAATTCGATTTTAGCTAAGAATTTGGCTAAATCCATTTCAGGAGATATAGAGGCTGGCACATTAAACATATATTGAGCTATATAATCTCGTACTCCCATGGCTTTAGCATTATAGGCTACTAAATAGGCATCAGCTACTCCAATAGCATCATGTGCATCCCTTAGACTCCAATGATGGGGATCATTTACTTCCACTGGAATATTTCTCTTTCCATGCCATTTCATTACCTCTTGATTTTCCCTTATGGCATCCTTTACTTTTCTAGGCCCTCTTCCATCTAGTTCACTATACCAAAATAATGGTACTGCACACCAAGCATTGTTTATAGTTTCATTTAGAACTTCAGCAAATGGGATAATGTTTTTTGTACCACTATAAGAACGAAGTAGTGGATAATTTCCTCTTTGGGCTGCATTATATAGTCTTTTGAAATCCTCTGGGGACCTCAAAGGTACTCCCCCTGCACTATCTAATCTTTTATCCATCTTCTCTTGGTCGAAAAAAAATTCCTGAGCATTTTGGTCTGGTGCTATAGAGATAACATCTAAAACTTTAGCTTCTGCTATTTTTTCTATGGCTTCTACAGTTTCCTCTATAGTAGATAAACCTAAATGATGTCTTAAAACTGGATATGGATATTTAGAATTTATTCTAGAAATTATATCCCTTGGATATTCTTCTGTCTTAGAATATTCCCCACCTTTTAAATAATGTATTACTTCATCTATATCCTCATTACCATAAAAAATTTTGTCAAATATGCCACTTTCTTTGGCCACCAGTCCTGAGGGTTCAGTTCCACCAAATAGCCAAATAATATCTTTTGAATTTATACTATTCATTTTGAATTTTAATTCTTTTAAAACTTCTATTAATGGCTTTGGAGTTAGTCTATAGCTTAAAGCTACAATATCTGGGTTTTTCTTCTTTATATTTAATATTAAATCATCTATAGAAACTCCCATGCCTAGAAATTCTGTATTATAGCCTTCATTCTCTGCAAGGCCTAAAAAATTCATAGTCCCTGCTACATGGACACAATTTCCTAAAGTACATGCTAATATTTTTTTCATTAGGCCACCACTCCTTCTTTACCTTCTTCTGATATACTACCTTTTTTTGCAAGTTCATGTATTTGTTTTACCTTTAATCCATCTAAACCTAATCTTTCAATATTTCTACCTTCCTTATAAAAATCTCTTCCAGTCATCAATTCTGCTATTCTAATAATAGAGTCTATAGCTGGAGTTTCTATATTAAATTGCTTTGCTAATGAAGACATAGGCACTAAACTATAGGGAACATCTTCATATATATATCTAATATTTAAACCCTTAGGTGCTTGAAGTCCATGATAAGCAGGATTATTTTGTACAGCTTCATATAGATTATCCCCTTTGGCACCATAGGTTTCTCCTAGCCATTCCTTAGCAGATAGAGTATTTATATTTAAAAGCCTACCTAGAGCCATTCTTTCTGCATCCATTCTTTCTATAAAACCTCCAATAGATGGGGTTATGCCTTCTGTATAGTATTCAAAAGCTGCCCCTCTTTCTATATGTCCACTATTTAATAATGTTGGTGCTGGGTGAAATATGGCACCATAATTATTTATACTGGTTTCTATTACATCTCTAGCTGGTTTAAATTGAGGATATGCTGGTTTAAGTAAATTTATTACATCTAAGGTTTTATTAGCGGGAATTGCTGCTAAGGATACTTCTTTTTTGGATTTAAATATATGGGCATCAGTTCTAGAAGTGGCTCTACAGGCATATATAAAGGTTTGGGCTTCTGCTACTACTATGTCCTTTTCAGGATAGTCCTTTTTAATTGCTGCATAGACCTCTAAAGCCCCACCAGTTCTACCTGGATTTAAAACTATTATTTGTCCATCTTCTAAATGTGGTGCCATTTCTTTAGCTAAATTAAAATGCCCCATAGCTGGTACTGTAATCATAATAATATCTGTTCCTTTAATGGCCTCTTTTATATTATTTGTGGCTAATTTTAGTTTTCCACTGCCTTCAATCTCTCCTGTTAATCCTATTTTGGGTTTTTTTATCAATGGCTCTATATTTTCTAAAGTCCTATTATATAGATTGACATCATACCCTATTAGACTTAAATATCCTGCCATTGCTATGCCCCCATTACCTGCCCCGATAATTGAATAAGAAATTCTTTTCATGCTAAATCTCCCTCTTTCCATTTTTTTACTTTTAATTTTTCGTAAAATAAAAGACTATGGGGTCCATAGTCGATAAATCAGAATACATTATCAATCCCCCCTCTACGCTTACGAGGTTAGCTGCCGGGTTCGGACTAAGGGTTTTTGCCCGTCCATAATGGATTCACCCCAAAACATTGGTTCCCCCGCTTCT
>DAIMNI010000100.1:0-5105 GCA_036720245.1 Tissierellia bacterium
GATTTCTTTTGTTTTATTTAAAAAATTGTTCTTGACATATTACCAGATAGCTTTTCTATTAAATTTAAAGGCTACTTTCCTATGAAAGCCTACCATACTAATGGGAACAAATCCAATAAAAAATATCTATGATGGGAATGTTATTATAGATGAAATTTTATTTTATAATTGCTCTTATACAAAGAACGACAGAGTTTTAATCCTGTCGTTCAATCTAGTAGTAATCATTATTTTATTGCATCATTCAAACAAGCTTCTTTACATTTACCACACAATAAGCATTCATTTTGTATTATAACAGGATACTCTCCCTTGTCTTTCCATAAAATTGCATTAGAAGGGCAAGCCCTTACACATCTCCCACATTTAATACAGTTTTCATTAACCACCATATAAGACTTTTTATTAAATCTAGAAAAGGTAGATAGCAAAGTCCCATAGGGGCAAAGATATCTATGCCAGAACTCTGGCTTATAGAATATTGTAATTATTATTCCTAAACCAAATAATATAGGTAAGACAGGAAGTTTTTTGCCAGTTTTAAAAACCATAATCATAGTCCCTAAAAATAGGACTAGTATTCCATATCTAATCAAGGGTTTCTTAAAAGCTTCTGGAACTGCTTTTCTCTTCCTTTTATTTTTATTGGCATTATTATCTATTAATTCCATTCCAGTGTTTATTGGACATATATAGCCACAATAAAATCTTCCAAAATAAGTTGACAGCAATAAACCAATTCCAAATATAACCATCCAAAGCTGTGCTTTTCCAAGGGCTAAAAGTACTACAAATAAAATGATTGTAGAAATCTGAATTACTTTTCTTCTTTTCAAGATAATCCCCCTTCTTATAATAATAATTTATTCCTGATGTAATTCTTTATAAATCCCTTTTTTAACTTTTCCCTTTACTATTAATCCATCTAAAATCCAAATTAATGCTGGTAGGATTACAAAAGTAGCAATTAAAGCTAAAGATATATTAATTACAGTCATTAGGCCAAAGTCCTTCAGTATTACAAACTTAGAAGTCATCAACACACTAAATCCACCAACTGTTGTTAATCCTGATGCTAATGTTGCCTTACCTATATTTCTAATGGTAATTGACATTGCTTCTCCTTTTCCTTTACCTGAATTTCTTTCTTCTAAATATCTTTCTAGAAGCATTATAGTCATTTCAGTCCCCATTCCTAATACTAGTGCCCCTAAAGTTGCTGTTATAGGAGTATATTTTAATCCTAGCAAATTCATAATCCCACCTGACATTCCTACTATTAAAGTAACAGGAAGTACGGCTACTAGTGCTTTAAAGAAGCTTCTATATAAGAATAGTAAGGCTACAAATACTAAGCCCAAGCCTATAATGGTCATCCTAAGCCTACCATCAGTTAGTCCTTTTACCATTTCCACATCTAGTACAGATTTACCAGTTATTGACGCTTTAATAGGAGCATCCTTTAGCACATTATCCATGTCTTCTACAAATTCTTGTAATTCATCTGTAGCCATATGCTCTACATTCATAAGGATAACACCTTTATTCATTTCATCGTTGATAAACATTCTTCTTTGTGCTTCTGGTATATCATCTTTTATAATACTTGTATAATCTGCCAAACTTAGATCCTCCACAGGAGAGATATTATCTACTACATTATCTATAGATTTAATATCAACTATCTCATTTGGGAACTTATTTCCTACCTCATCTACTATATCTCTCATCCATTTTACATTATCTTCAGATAATAGATTATCATCTTCCATAAATATAACCATTTGATTTGTTGAACCTACTATATCCCTTATATAATGAATATCATGAAGAGCATCCATATCCTGAGGCATAAAGGTTTCTATATCTGTTTCCACACCAACTTTTGTATCAGCTATAATTCCAAAAGCAGCTAAAGCTATGGATACTATTAATATGGCTGGAGCAAATTTTGTAACGATTTTTCCAGTAGCTCCTAATATCCTATCTATTATAGTTGGTTTATTATAATCTTTAGCTTTAGAATCCCTTGCCTTTGATGCAACTATATCTCTAGCTCCAAGAATTGGCATTAATAAGAATATACTTCCTATAAAGCTTACTACTACACCTATAGTTAACATTTTTCCAAAGTCCTGTATCATTGGAACTGGTGAGGCAAATAGGGAAACAAATCCTAATACTGTGGCCAGTACGGCTAATCCTACAGCTTTACCTATCTGGGCAAGTGTAGTTTTTACTGATTGTTCTTCTTCGTATCTATTTTGGAATTGTATAGAATAATCTATTCCTAATCCAATCAGTATAGGAAATACTGCCATACTAACCATGGTCATAGAAACATTTAGATGGCCCATTAGCCCTAATGTAGCTATTACTGATACAAATATTATTCCTAGACTTAAAACTCTCCACCTAACCTTAAACACTAAGTTTAATATTATGAACATTAAAGCTACAGCAGAAGCAACCATAACTATCATATTGGATTTCATTTCTGTTCTTAGGGAGGAATCTAGTACTGGTTTTCCAGATACCATATAATTTACATCAAAATTTTCCTTTTCCATAGCATAGGATACATCCTCATATATGGAATCTATAGTACTATCCTTTAAGTTTCCCTTTAACTTAATCATTAACATCATATGATTATCATCTATTACAGTATCTGAAAATACATCTCTTAATTTACCATCCTCATCATATAATATATTGTCTAATTCCTTTTGGTTATGGGGAAAATAAGGTAACATCATTCCAGATTTTTCGTAGAATGTATTTAGGCCATCACTTAATTTATTTAGATTTTCACCCATGGTGGTAAATCCATTTGACATCAACTTTAATTCATCTGGTGACATTCCACCAGATAAATTTTCTTTCATCCCTGATACTTCTTTTTCCATATTTGATTTAAAACCTAATAGTATTTCTGAACTATCTGGAAGCATGCTGCCTTCTGTTGCCATATTAGATAATCCACTACTTAAATCACTTAGATTTTGTCCCATAGCAACAAATCCACTTGACATTTTCTTTAATTCATCTGGAGATATTCCATCACCTGATAGACTTTTTTCCATCTCTTCAACTTCTTTTTCCAACTTTAAGCCTATATTTGTAAGGGCCATAGAAGTGTTTTCGCTTCCCTTTGATAGTATCCCTGTTTTCTCTGACATAGTAGATAGCCCCTTGGTGCTTTTTTCTATACTTTCAGCAAACATAGTTAATTTTTGATACATCTGAGGATTATCCTTCATCTGTTCTGCCATTTGATATAGTTGCTGAGATATTTCATTTAATCCCTCTGATGATTTGGCTAATCCTTCACCTAATTCTGTAGTCCCCTTACTTAAATTATCCTGACCTACAATTAATTCATCAAAGACACTATTTATATTTGATAATTCACCTAGTTTTTCCTCAATGGCCTTTGGATTTGGTATATCCTCATTTCCTAATTCATTTCCTATATTAGTAAGTTTTTTTCCCATCTCACCTAAACCATCGCTCATTGCAAGAAATTTATTTTTCAACTCAGCTTCCTGTTTTCCACCCATTTCTTTCATAAGTTTATCAGGATCCATTGAGTCCATTAAACTATTAAGTTTGTCCTCAATAGCTTTAGAATCTGGCAACGCCTTACTACCTAATTCTGTACCTATTTCGGTAAGTTTACCCCCTATTTCTCCTAGTCCTTCACTTATATTGGGGATTTGTTTTTTGATTTCGATTCCTTGTCTATCAGTTATTTGATGAACAATGCTAGCTGGACTCATAAAGGTGAATATATCCTCATTATATTTAAGTCTTTGTTCTACATTCCACATCTTTTCCATATTATCCAACTTTAATAAATCTTTTTGATCGCCCTCAAGCAATACCATGATAGCATCTCCACCAAATTCATTTTCCATAGCATAGTTAGATATATATGCATCATTATCAGTCTTAACTAAGGTTTCACTACCAGTTGCCATGTTTACTTTTATAGCACCAGTTATCATAATGGCAAATATTATTATGGTAATAAACAATACTTTGAAAGGATTTTTTTCAATTCTACTACCTAATTTTGCGAATAATTTGTTCAAGCTAATCAGCCCTTCTTTCTTCAACGTCTATTATTTATAATCATGATATTTATAAAATTCCTTACATAATTATTAATTTCTTCATCATCACTCTCGGGCAAGTATAAAAATGATAAAATACTTCCCATTAATAACCTTAGGGAGATGCCATCATCCTTTAAATCTATACCTGCTTCTTTAATTGAGCCTTGCAGCAATGATGTGATTTGATTAATAAAATCAAAATCAGCTATCTCTGGATTAATTTGACTTTCCATAAGTATTAATTTTATTACCTCATGGTGCTTAGAAATAAATTTGATTCTATCTTTTAAAATATATTCTAATTTTTCCATAGCCTCTAAATCCTTAGATACTATTAAAGATTCCTTTAAGCTACTAACTAATATGGGTTCGATTGCATCCATAAATATTTGTTTCTTTGAATCAAAATATCTAAATAGTGTTACTTCTGATATTCTTGCTTCCTTAGCTATATCCATTGTAGTAGAGCCATTATATCCTTTTTCTATAAATACATTTAATGCTGATTTAAGAATTTGTTCTCTTCTTTCCTCCCTGCTCATGCGTTTGCCAGTATTATTTTTCATATTCCACCCCCTTATGTATGTACTTACTTACATATAATATCAAATTAATTTCTTTTGTCAATATGTCTTTAATAATATAAATATAAATTTTATTATCTCTACATATAATTTCTATAATTTAGTTTTTCTACTATATTAATGAATTCAACAAATACCGACAAAAATTGAGGGGTACCGTGCTTTTGCTTAAATTTTGTACTGAATTATGATAAGATAAGTGTAACATTGAAACTAGTATATGGGGGCGAATGCATGAATATAAAACTATTAGAAGCTTTTTTAGCTGTTATTGATCATAAAACAATGTCTGCTGCAGCTGATAAGCTTTTCACTACACAACCAAATATTTCATTAATGATTAAGGATTTAGAGAATTATTATTCAACAAAATTATTTAATCGTGTCTCTAAAAAACTTT
>DAIMNI010000101.1:0-5059 GCA_036720245.1 Tissierellia bacterium
GAATGAAAAATTGGCAAAAAGATTATTAGCACTATTAATGATAACTATTATGGTATTTACTTTGGTAGCTTGTCAAGGGGAAACAGAAAAAGATAATTTAGCTAATGTAGAGAATTCCAATGGAGAAACAGAAGAAGTAAAAAATTATAAGATAGGTGTAGTCACACCAACTTTATCTAGTAGTGAAGATGAGTTTAGAGCTGGTGAAAATATGGCTAATAAATATCCAGGAATTGTTGAACATATAGTACTTCCAGAAGATACTAATGAAAATGCCCAAGGTGGAATAAGTCAAATTTTAAGCTTAGCAGATGATAAAGATATGAAAGCTATAGTAGTTACTTCAGGACAATCAGGACTACTACCAGCATTTCAAAAAGTAAAGGAAAAAAGGCCAGATATTTTAACCATTACTGCTCCAATATGGGACGATCCAGATATGATGGCTGAATATATTGATATTAACTTTGATACAGACTGGGCTAGAAGAGGGACAACCATAACTGAAAAAGCCCATGAAATGGGAGCTAAAACCTTTATACACTATTCCTTCCCAACCCATTTATCAATGGAATCTGTTTCAAAGAGAAGAGATATGATGAAGGAAACTAGTGAAAGGCTAGGTATGACTTTCGTTGAAGTAGTTACACCAGATCCACAAACTGGTGATGGTACTACTGCAATGCTGCAATTTTTAAGGGAAGATATACCAAGGCAAATTGAAAAATATGGCCCAGATACAAATATATTTGGTTCCAATTGCCCAATGTACGATGTAATCCTTGATGAAGCATTGAAACTTAAATTTATTGTAGCAGAACAATGTTGCCCAACACCAACTCAAGCATATCCAACAGTTATGGGTTTAGAAATAGATGAAGAAGATGCAGGGAATTTCGATAAAATAAATGAAATGATTACAGAAAAGGCTGCAGAAGCTGGAATGACAGGAAGGCTTTCTGGCTGGCCAATACCAGTGACAATATTTTTACCAGAATATGCAGTAGAATTAGCAAAATATATTATTGACAATGATGCTGATGTAGAAAAAGATATATTAAATAAGGATTTTCTTGATCAATTTGGCAAAGATACTTTCGGAGTAGGGGTAGACTTAAAGAGGGAATGGACAATTATTATGCGATGATAATGGAATCAATTTTTTATTAGACCCAATATAGAGGATATTATATAATATCCTCTATATTCTATATTATAGGCATTTTAAGGGGGAATTAATTTGGAGTATGTTCTGGAAGTGAAAAGTCTCACTAAAAAGTTTGACGAAAACTATGCATTAGAGAATGTAAATTTTAATTTAAAAAAGGGAGAAATACATGGAATAGTAGGTGCGAATGGTTCAGGAAAGAGCACCCTTTTAAACATTCTTTTTGGCAGTAGCTATATTGAGGAAACTGGTGGTTATGAAGGGGATATATGCATAGATGGGAAAAAGGTTAATATCAAAAATACCTATGATGCCATAAATAATGGTATAGGCATGGTATATCAGGAATTTGCGTTATTGGGAGATTTGGATATTAGTAGTAATATAAAAATAAATAGAGAAAATATTTATCCCAATACAGAAAAATTACTGGGAAAGGATTTTGCATTAGTAGATATAAAGAAAAATCAAAAAGATGCTCAAATGTCTTTGTTTAAAGTAGGTACAAATATTAATACCAATTTATTAGTTAAAGACTTGCCCGTTAATATTAAACAGTTTATTGAAATTGCTAGAGAATTGGATAAAAATAATTTAAAAATTCTTATGTTAGATGAGCCAACAGCTTCTTTAAATAAAGAAGATACTAAACTTCTACTAGAATCCCTCAAGAACATTGCTTCTACAGGAACTTCCATAATATTTATTTCCCATAGACTTGAAGAAGTAGTAGAATTATGCGATAGATTAACAATCCTTAGGGATGGCAATATTATAGCTAATTATTCAAGAGACGAATTTCTTATTGATAAAATAGCCATAGATATGGTTGGAAAACAAGTTGTAGAGGTGCTAAGGGAAAAAAATGAAATAGCAGAAAAAGACTTGATTTCATTTAATAATATAGAAGTAGATTATGGCGAAAGAACATTTAAGGATATTTCATTAAATGTAAAAGAAGGGGAAATTCTCGGTGTAACAGGACTTGCAGGACACGGCCAGGAAATATTTGGCTATGGCCTTATGGGTTTATACCCTATGAGGGGAGAAGTAATATTTGATGGAAATAAGATAGTACCAGGAGATATTCAGTCAATATTTAGTAATGGAATATATATGCTTCCTGATGAAAGAAAAGAAATGGGACTTTTATTAGAAGAGCCAATATGGCAAAATATTATATTCGGAGCCTGGGAAAGAAAGAAAAACTTTTTGAAAAATCCTAAATTGAAAGGCATGTCTTTCTTAAATTATAGAGCCATAGAAGAATATGCAGAAAATATGGTCGAGGATTTAAATATTAAGATTAGAGATATATATCAGTCAACTAGGGAACTAAGTGGTGGAAATCAGCAAAAAGTTTGTATAGCCCGTGCAATGACCATAGAACCTAGAATACTTTTTATTGGGGAACCTACTAGGGGAATAGATATTTATTCTAAAGAGCTTATATTAGATATGCTTATAAAAATGAATAAGGAAAAGGGTATGACTATTGTAATATCTTCTGGAGAAATAGGGGAATTGAAAAGAGTATGTGATCGTATAGCTATAATGTTTGAAGGAAAAGTTTTTGGAATATTTGATTCTAAAGAAAAAGATGAAATCCTTAGTCTAGCAATTTCAGGAAGGAAGTTTGAAGATTATGAAGAAATTTAAAATAAAAATTCCACAACTGATAATTATATTATACTTAATTATTTTAATTATAGGTGTTAAGGCTATTAATATTCCAATAACAAATATGTTTAACGATTCCTTGGTAAAATGGGCTATGAATGGAGTATTGGTTCTTTCCCTTATACCAATGATAAATGTTGGTGCTGGAATGAATTTTGGTTTGCCTGTGGGCATATGTGCAGGGCTTATAGGAATGTGCATAGCAATAGAACTAGAATTAACTGGATGGACAGGCCTTATTGTATCCATGATATCTGGTTCAATAATTGCAATAATTTTTGGAATCATTTATGCTATGATTTTAAACAAATTGAAAGGTAATGAGGAGATAGTAGGAACCTTTATAGGATTTGCATTTATACCTATTATGAATTTCTTTTGGACTTTAGCACCTTTTAAAAATAGGCAAATGCTTTATCCAGTAGGCGGAAAAGGCTTAAGACCTAAAATCAATTTAAATCAATATTTTGGAGGAGTCTTAGATAATGCGTTAAAAATTCAAATAGGGAAAATAATAATACCTTTAGGTCTATTATTATTTTTTGTCTCTATTGCTTTAGTTATTTATTTATTTTTTAAAACTAAAACAGGCTTTATAATGAAGGCTATATCTCAGAATGAAACCTTTGTTAAATTATCAGGAATAGATATAGATAGGTATAGAACATATGCAGTGGTTTTTTCTAGTATTATAGCTTCCATTGGCATTTGTGTTTATTCCCAAAGCTATGGTTTTGTACATTTATATGATGGCCCCCTTATGATGGCATTTCCAGCAATTTCAGCCATATTAATAGGAGGGGCAACAAGTAGTAAAGCAACTGTTTCACAGGCAATGTTTGGAGCATATCTTTATGAAACTACATTTTTATTATCAGTTCCCGTTGCCAATGAATTGCTTGTGCCAGAAGTATCTGAAGTCATTAGAATGATAGTTACCAATGGAATTATTTTATACGCATTTTTGTATGAGGGAGTGATAAAAAAACATGAAAAAATATAGAAATTATTTTGTACCCTTGTTTTTTCTAGTATTATCGTTATTATCTATAAAGGCTGCAGGAACAAGTATGAATTTCGTATCTAGTGAGCTTTATTCTAGATTTATTAGAAATGGAGTATTGGTAATATCTCTTCTCATACCTATAATGTCAGGAATGGGTTTAAACTTTTCAATTAATATAGGTGCTATTGCAGCTCAAATAGCTGTCATAATAGTTATAGACAAACAAGTACTGGGAGTAAAAGGATATCTTTTGGCAATTGCAATTAGTATAATCCTATCTATAATATTTGGTAATATAATAGGCATTTTGTTAAACAAAGCTAAAGGCAGAGAGATGATAACCAGTATGGTAATAGGATTCTTGGGGACTAGTTTATATCAACTTATCTTTATGGTTGGCTATGGTACAATTATTACACCGCAAAATAAAGAAATATTACTTTCAAGGGGAATAGGCTTAAGAAATACAATTGATTGTAACTATTTTAAGCAACTTTATGATGGAATAATGATGGTGAATATTGGAGGTATGCAAGTTTCTATTTTACCAATTATAATAATAATATTAATAGGATTAGTGGTTTATTATATAGAACATTCAAAACTTGGCTATCATATGAAAGCAGTAGGAGAAAATATGAATACCTCAGAAATGCTTGGGATTAATGTAGATAGAACTAGGAGGCTTTCTATAGTAATTTCTACAGTATTAGCAGCTTTAGGGCAACTTATGTCTATTCAAGATCTAGGAATGGTAAATGTATATACAGGGCATTTAGGTTTAAGTATATTTTCAGCATCAGCCCTATTAGTTGGAGGGGCAACTTTCAAAAAAGCTAATTTAAAAAATGTTTATATAGGACTATTACTTTTTCATACATTATTCATAACATCACCTTTGGCAGGACAAAATTTATTTAAAAATGCAGCATTAGGTGAATATTTTAGAAGTTTTATTGTATATGGCACAATCGTATTCGCCTTAATGATAAATCTTAAAAATGAAGAATCTAGATAGGTAAATATCCATACCAGGCATAAACGTTTCAACTGCTATTAACATGGATAGCTTGGCAATTTAGTGTTGGTTTTAGATAAGCATATATAGCTTCGATTTAAATCGAAGTTTTTCATTTCATCAAAAAGTGACAAAAATATGATATAATAGAATGTAATTCTTAGAAATAAGCCTTTAAATTGTATTT
>DAIMNI010000102.1:0-5051 GCA_036720245.1 Tissierellia bacterium
CAAAGTTTAAAATTCGAATATATGTGTGAATTTGGTGGTGTAATGAGTCCATTTGATGCTTGGCTACTTTTAAGAGGATTAAAAACCTTGGGAATTAGAATGAGGCAACATGAAGAAAATGCCCTAGCCGTGGCAAAATATTTAGAAAAGCATCCAAAAGTTAAAAAAGTAAATTATCCAGGGCTAGAAAGTTTTAAGGGTCATAATATAGCCAAAGAACAGATGAATGGCTTTGGAGCCATGATTAGCTTTGAATTAGATGGAGATTTAAATGATGCTATAAAATTTGTAGAAAGCGTCAAACTAGCCCAATTAGCTGTAAGTCTTGGAGACTGTGAAACCCTAATAGAACTACCAGCAGCTATGACCCATAGAGGCTACCCAAGGGAAAAACTAAAAGATTTTGGTCTAACTGAAAGCATGATTAGAATTTCAGTAGGCATAGAGGATAAAGCTGATATAATAGAGGATTTAGAACAGGCTTTTAAATGACAAAATGTATAATACAGGATGATGAAATGTAATACAGTATCATCCTGAACCGAAGGTGAAGGATCTCTGAACAGCAGAAAGCCGAGATCCTTCGTTTCGCTTAGGATGACAAAATAATGCAAAAAGAACTGTCCCTGGTGCATCAACTAAAACATCCTTTGCAACGGTCCATTCTCATTTATTATATCTTCTAATTCATATATAGATATTGGAAAATATGGAATACCTACAAAATATGGTGTAATTTCATATAGCTGAAAAAATATCACCAAAGATCTATCGGCTATATAAAAATCCTGATTAGGATTAATCTCTGTAAAATCTCCAAGTGTAGGTAAATTCCTTTCCTTAATTTGGACTTTTATAATTTCGGATATTTTCTTTATATAATCACTACCAGGTTTAAATAATTCAGGTAAAGTGTAAATATGGCCTGTTTCTACATCAAAATTTAATCCCTTCACAATAGTATTGCCATGGGCACCACCAGCAAAGGCATAATTAATTAGGGTAAGACTTAAAACCCCTTTATCATTATTTTTCAATTCATAGGTTCCATCCATTTTAACAAAAGGACTTTGTTTTTGAATTAATTCATATACATTATTAATTATGGCCCTATTTATAATTTCTTGTGCACTTGGATTCATAAGACAGCTTACTTGAGGGTAATCCACCTCAAAATTTTCATCCTTCATTTTCAAAGTATTTACCATTACAGGATATATTCGATTCTCCATAATCCTCCCCCTTAAAAATAAACTTTATTATATTATATGCAGTTCTATACAAAGGGATAATATAAATAATTAATTCTATGGTATAATAAAAAAAAGAACGACAAAGAAAATGGAGGAAATAAAATGGAACAAGTATCACAATTAATTGACAATATAATATTAAATAAAGAAATCATAGAAGGAAATATTAGTAATCCTCGAAAAAAGGAGGAAAACAGCTATAATAAAATTGACATAAAACCAGTACTTATTAAAGGTGAAATTAAAATACAGTTTATATACAATTATAAAACCAAAGTAATTCATGAAAATCTTTCATTAGATGAGGCTACAGAAAAAGTAATTGAAATTCTAAATAAATTTAGACAGGGTATATTTTGCACTAAAGATGCAGATTATCAAATTCTAATATCTAAAAAGGGAAATGCAAAAATATTAAAGAAAAGCCCTACAAAATTAGAAATAGATTTATCCCATAATAGGAAAAAAGAATACATAATAGAAGACGGAATCCCCTGCGACTTTCTTATAAGGCTAGGTGTTATGAATAAAAATGGGAAAGTTGTTTCAAAAAGATACGATAAATTTAGGCAAATCAATAGATTTTTAGAAATGGTAGAGGATATAATTCCAAATTTAGAAAAAGAGGAAACCATAAATATAATAGACTTTGGATGTGGGAAAAGCTATTTAACCTTTGCACTATACTATTATTTAGTAAAGATATTAGATTTAGATGTAAATATTATTGGATTAGATTTAAAAGAAGATGTAATAGAATTTTGTAATGAAGTGGCAAAGGATTTAAATTATGAAAAACTTAAATTTATTCATGGAGATATAGCAGATTTTGAAGAAGCTAAAGATGTAGATATGGTAGTAACCCTTCATGCCTGCGACACTGCTACAGATGCAGCATTAGTTAAGGCCATAAACTGGAATGCTAAAATAATATTATCTGTGCCCTGCTGTCAGCATGAACTCTATAATAAAATTCAAAACCCAGTATTAGAACCAATGCTAAAACATGGCATAATAAAGGAAAAGCTATCATCTTTAATAACAGATAGTCTTAGGGCTAATATTTTAGAAATACAAGGGTATCAGGTACAATTATTAGAATTTATAGATATGGAACACACCCCTAAAAATATCCTAATAAGGGCTATAAAAAGTGAAAGTAAAGATAATAGAGAAGCCCTAGAAAATCACAATGAATTTAAAAAATTTTGGGGACTAGAAGATTTATATATTGAAAGAGAATTATTTCAATAAAAGCTGCAAAAGTATTAACATTTTCCGATTTTTCGTAATATAATTAAATAATACAAGAAAAATCGGGTGATGCTTATGGTATTAGATTCTTTAAATTTAAGCAATAGTACGGTTACAATACTCAGCCTTTCAATTATACTATTATCAGCCTTCCTAATGACTAGAATAACTAAAAAACTAAAATTTCCCAATGTAACAGGCTATATTTTAGCAGGGATCCTAATAGGCCCCTGTGTATTAAAAATTATTCCTCACTCCATAATAAATGGTATGGAATTTGTAGCAGATATAGCTCTGGCCTTTATAGCCTTTGATGTGGGGAGATATTTAAAACTATCTAATTTTAAAGAAAATGGTTCCAAAGTATTAATAATAACTCTTTGTGAATCCTTAATGGCCGCCTCTATAGTAACTGTAACTATGCTCTCTGTATTTAAATTACCTCTATCCTTTTCCCTACTATTAGGTTCCATAGGAGCTGCTACGGCACCAGCCTCTACCATAATGACCATTAGGCAATATAAGGCTAGGGGGAATTTTGTAAATACCCTATTTCAAGTGGTAGCCCTAGGGGACGCAGTAGCTTTAATATCCTTTAGTATTTGTGCTACCATTGCCAAAGCTATGAGCTCCAATGGCGAATTAAATTTCAAATTATTTTTATATCCAATAATATTAAATTTAATTGTCATAGTCATAGGAATAATATTTGCCTTAATATTAAATAGAATAATCAATCAAAAAAGGACAGAAGACAATAAATTAATATTGGGAATTTCTATGATTATACTATTATCGGGAATTTGTTCAGCCTTTAATATCTCCCCACTACTATCTTCCATGGCATTAGGCACAGTATATATAAATATTAGCAATAATAAAAAGTTATTCCTTCAAATAAGCAATTTTACCCCTCCAATATTAATTACATTTTTTGTATTATCAGGCATGCGATTAAATATACCCTCTTTATTAACTGGGGGAATTATTGGTCTTAGTTATTTTATAGTACGAATTATTGGCAAATATATTGGCACCTATATAGGGAGCAGTTTAGTTAGGGCAGATGATGAAATCAGAAAATACCTTGGCTTAGCCTTAATTCCTCAGGCAAGTGTATCCATAGGCTTAGCATTTTTAGGTCAAAGAATCTTACCAAATGATCTAGGTCTATTACTATCTACAATCATATTATCCTCTGCTATATTATACGAAATAGTAGGCCCTATATTGGCTAAAGTTTCCCTATACTTATCAGGTTCCATTCCATTAGATAATGTAAAAGAAATATCATAAAATACATGAAATTATTTTAATATCTCTCATACACTATTATAAGGAAATTATTTTGTCTAATGTGGAAAAGGGAGGGAACAATATAAAAAATCTTAGTAATTTTAGTATAAAAAGGAATGGAAAGGAAGCATTTATCTTTTATTTGGCCTATCTTGTATTAGGATTTTTAATTGCCTTTTTAGTAGGAGCAACAATAGGTCTAGTTTATCCAGAGTTTACTGATTATATGGCAGCAGTCTTAGGTAGGCTTATTGCCACAATTTATTTCATAATAATATACTTTGCAATCTATATAAAAAAGGGAATGGATTCTTTTAAATATTTAATAATAGGTATAATAGCAGCCATAATTACTTTATTTATAGGATTTATAATTACTTTAATATTGCCGGCATATCTTACAACTAAAGATAATCAATTAGAAGTGGAAAATGAAAGTGGAAAAAATTAAATGGCAACGAAAGTTGCCATTTTTGTTGACGTAAACATTCCTATATGATACCGTTAATAAGTTAATATATTTATAAATAATTCAAAAGGAGAATTGAAAATAATGAACGAAAACAAAGTACTAGCAACAGTTAATGGAAAGGATATAACAAATCAAGATGTATATACTTTCTTAAATCATTTGGACCCTCAAATTGCAGCACAATTTAGATCACCAGATGGAGTAAATCAAATAGCAGAAGAACTAGTAAATCAAGAAGTATTATATCTAGATGCTATTGAAAACAAATTAGATGAAGAAGAAGCATTTAAAAAAGAAATAGAAATTGCCAAGGAGAATATCCTAAAGCAATATGCAATTAACAAAATCTTTCAAAATATAGCAGTATCTGAAGATGAAATAAATAAATTCTATAATGAAAATAAAGGACATTTTCAAACCCCAGAATCAGCAAGAGCCAGTCATATTTTAGTTGAAGACGAAGAAAAAGCTAATGAAATACTAGATGAAATAAACAATGGGCTAGCCTTTGAAGAAGCAGCAGAAAAATATTCTAGTTGCCCATCAAAGGAAAATGGTGGAGATCTAGGAGAATTTGATAGAGGAAGAATGGTGCCAGAATTTGAAGAAGCAGCTTTTTCCATGAAAGATGGAGAAATAAGTGCACCTGTAAAAACTCAATTTGGCTATCATATAATTAAACTAGCATATAAAAAAGAATCTGGAATAAGTCCACTAGAAGAAGTTAAAAACCAAATCAATCAGCAATTAATAATGATAAAACAACAAGAAAAATA
>DAIMNI010000018.1:0-23778 GCA_036720245.1 Tissierellia bacterium
CAAAAATAGGCTTTAAAGGCTTTAAATTTTCTGTATTATACCAATTGTATAAATGCCCCTCCCATTTTTCTAATTTTTCTATGGTACCAATGCTTAAATCTATTAAATTTACCATTTTCTTTGTATTAATAAAACCTAAATCTCTACTGGATAAAATAGATATTAAATAAAAGCCAATATTAGTTGGAGAAGTCCTATTGGCTATACCATTGTAGGGATACTCTTGAAAATTGTCTGGTGGCAAAAAATTATTTTTTTCATTGGTAAAATCACTATAATATTTCCAAGTATCCTTGGCTATTTCCCTAAAGAATACTATATCTTCTTCACTTATTTCTATAAGCCTTTCATCTTCCTTAGAGATAATATATGCGATTATTGGCCCAATACCCCATAATAGCCCAATGGTTATAGATAGTATTAGATTTTTAGGATTAAATTTATATGAAAGCATTATTAATAATATGGAAAGTATTATATTTTCCTTCATTTTAATAAAATTACTAGAAATATTATTTTTTAATCCTTTTTCCATATCAAAAGCCGTAGTCCATTCTAATAAATTTTTCTTAGAAATATAGACTCTATATAGTGTTCTAATTATGGCATCTAAAAACATAATAGCCTCATGGGGTAGAAATATAAAGGCTAAAAGCCCTTGATAAATATAAGTCCTATATCCTAGTATTAAATTCCCATTTAATTTCATTCTTTGAATTTTAAATCTTTTATAAAGTATGGATTCTAAAAACATATTTATAATAGGAAATAATATATTCAATAAGACTAGACCTAAATATAAATAAATATTTCCTGGGAAAAGAATTATGGCGAAAAATATAATTAATAGTAGAAAAGCAGGTAATAAACTTCTACGCAAATTGTCAAATATCTTCCACTTAGAAAGAGAATTGATTTTCTTTCCATAATCCCCATATAGCCATTTAATTAATTGCCAATCCCCCCTAGTCCATCTATGTCCTCTCATAATATAAGAATTGTATTTTTCTGGATACCCATCTACTAATTTTATATCCGTAGCTAAACCTACCCTAATATAGCTACCTTCTAATAAATCATGGCTAAGTACTGTGTTTTCTGGTATATTCTCATTTAATATTTCTTGAAATACTTCCAAATCATATATGCCTTTTCCTGTAAATATTCCCTCTCCAAACAAATCCTGATATATGTCTGAAACAGCCATACTATAGGGATCAATCCCTCCTGAACCTGCAAAAATCCTAGTAAATAAGGATTTATTACTATTATCCATATCTATTATTATTCTAGGCTGGATTAACCCATAACCTTCTACTACTATGTCTTTTTCTTTATCTATTACTGCCCTATTTAAAGGGTGGGCTATGGTTCCTATTAATCTTTTTCCCTCATCTATGGGAAGCATAGTATCTGAATCTAAGGTAATTATATATTTAATTTTCCCTTGTAATTCTGATAAATCAGAGGAAATTATCTTAAATCCATTGGCATTTCCTAGTAACAAATCATTAAATTCTACTAAAGCACCTCTTTTTCTTTCCCAGCCCATCCACCTTTCCTGGGTTTTAGAATATTTTCTTTCCCTATGAAAATAATAGAATCTATTTTTTCCATATTTATTGTTTAATTTTTCTACTAATTCTAGGGCCTTAGAGATGATTTTTTCATCCCCTTCTGTATCTTTTTTATCCCCATCTTTAAAATCTCCTATTATTCCAAAATATATATTATCATCTCTATTGGAAAGATAATGGATTTCTAAATTTTCCATTAATTCTTCTACCCTATTTTCATCATTTAGCAAAGTAGGTATTACTACAAAAGTAGAAAATTCACTAGGTATTCCATTTTCAAAATCTAATTTAGGTAAAATATTAGGCTTAAATTTTTTAGAAAAAATAGAATTAAATATATTTATAGCAATGCTTAAACTAGGTATAAAGCTAATTAAAAAAGCCAATAGACCTAAAAATATATTGGACCTATTATATACATATATTAAAAATCCCAAGGATATAAATAGGCTCAAAAATAGAATTGGAGAATAATAAAAAGAGTATTTTTTCATATAAATACTTGGATTTTCCTCTACTTTAAAAAATTCAAATAATTTTTCTCTACCTTTATCTATTAAATAATAGCCAATATGAGCTTTTTTATTTCTTGTACCCCTATTCCATTCTTCCTTAGCAAATTCTAAGACTTTTTTAGCTAAAAATACTTCTTCTACATTAAATTTTTCTGCTAAAACTTTTGTACTATATCTGTAATAGTGCTTAGAATCTAAATCCATATTTTCATATATATTTAATGGATCATTCAGATATATTTCTTCTACTACTGCTATGGATTCAAATATATTTTCCCAATTAAAATTCGATATAGCCCTTATGGACTTAATTCCATAGCCTAAAGAAATTTTATATTTAGATTGAAGTATATATTCTTTTTTGAAAATCTCATCTATGGTAGATAGTTTTGCTGAAATCTTGCTAATATACTCTAGTAGCCCTATTACAAGGCAAGTAGAAATAGAGGATACTTCTTCTAAAGAGAGTATCCCCCACTTTTGAAATCCATTTATAAATTCTATTATATTTTCTTCGCTAATATTTCCCGTAAAATAATTTATTAATTCTAAAGACAAAGCATAGACAAGTGGATAGCCCTTGTATATGCCAGCTTCAATTATGCTTAAATCTATTTTTCCATTCTTTAATATATTAGCCTTAGTTTCTTTGTAATTTAATTCTAATATATAGAAATTATCTAATAACCATTCTGAACCTTTAGGCAGGTTTTCCTGTTCTTCATTATTAAATTTTAAATATGTATTTTCTATATCCACAAAAGATGTATTTAATTTTTTTAAAAGAAAGGATTTCATATTGGCTTTTTTTCTAGTATTGTAAGTGTCCAAGTTTTACCTCCTAAAACTATGAAATTTAAAGCTGAGATCCTTCGCTCCGCTCAGGATGACAGTGGAGAGTACCATGCCAAGATCCTTCACTTCTCTCAGGATGACAGGGGAGAGTACCATGCCAAGATCCTTCACTTCTCTCAGGATGACAGAGGAAATGCCATCCTGAACGAAGTGGAAATGTCATTCTGAACGAAGTGAAGAATCTAGTCTGAAGAATCCAGCATCTTCCGTATTTTCTCATCATAAAAAGCTCCCAATTCCTCTGCATATTCTTCAGTATAGCCTTCAATATATAGATTAAACACTGGTTTCTCTTCATCTGGAATTAACAATGCCCAGCCTTTGTCTTCAATAAATCTAATGCCTTCTATTAATTCCACTTTATCCTTATTGTCTTCTGATAATCTTCTAATGATATTTCCCTTATGATCCCATTTACAAGGGATTTCTTTTTTCTTATAAAAGTATTCTGGTAATTCCTGTACTAGTCTATTTAAGGTGACATTATAGCCTATTAAATAATCCAATAGTCTCCCCGTAGCCCAAATACCATCAAAATTTAATATATATTGGAATTTATTTTCCCTATCGGCTAAATTTCCAATTATTTCTGATATATTGGATTTACTATATTCAATATCTATTCCATATTCTTTAGCTAATTTTTCCATAATTCTAGGATAATTATTTGGAACTGTAGCACTTTCTAATTCTCCTGTTTTAAAACCTATAAGCATATTAAGTAGATAATATTTTTCGTCTAATACAATATTAAATCCATCAGTTATTATTAATCTTTCTCCATTTTCTAAATAAACTATACCTAAATCTCCATTTTTATCTAATACTATATTGTGAATTCCCTCTTCTTTTAATACCATATTATAGGGTACATTTTCCACATCACAGCCAATAGATAATAAATATCTCTCTGCCAATTGGGATATAGATTTAGATGGAGAGCTTATAATAATTTTAGGTCTTTCTCTTTGTATTTCCTTTATATTTCTTAATTCTCCCTTTCCTTCTCTTAAATAAATAGAAGAAAATTTATCTATATTTACAATATCCTGTATACTATCTCCAGAAACCCTTTTAAAATCTTCTATGGATAATAAACTTTCAATTTTTCGCCTTACATTTTTATTTATATTTGCACCTCTATTATCCAAAACTTCTATGAAAATTTTATTTTCATCTGAAATATCTCTCCTTACAAAAACTCCACCATCTCCATTAAAATACTTTATACCAAATCTGCATATAGGTAGACTAGTATTTTTAATGTCTATGATTTGAGCACCTACAGATGAAGCTCCAAATATAATAGAGGATTTTAGAGATTTAGATAAATTGTATTCATCACAGGCAATAATATAATTTCCATTGGGATTAATAGCCGTGGCAATAGCAGCCCCTAAACTAATTGCAGTTTCTAGGCTAATGTTTTTATTAAATATACCCTGTATATTTCTATCTCCAAATAACTTTTTAGAACTTTTTTCTGCCCATATTAAGTTTTCTTTTAAAACTATTTTTTCCCCTACTCTTTTATAAGGCCATATTTTGACATTTGGTTTTATTGTGGCATAGGATTCTACAATAGAATGGGGACCTAAAACAGTTCCTTCAAATACTCTGCTTCTACTATCTATAAAAGCATTATTACAAATTATAGATTTTCTAATTTCACAATTATTGGAGATCTCCACATTATCCCATATAATACTTTTCTTTATGGAAGTATTTTTACCTATATTACAATTATCTCCTATTACAGTATAGGGTTCTATAATAGCCCCAGCCTTTATTATAGTATCTTTTCCTATAAAAGCAGGTGAATTGATTTCTGCACCTTTTTCCACTATAGTATTTTCCCCAATCCATATACCTGTTTTGTCCCCTTTCCCTAGTAGATAGTATTTATTAGGGTCAATAAATACATCCTTGTGGGTATCTATATAGGAATTAAAATCTCCTACATCGCACCAATACTCTTCCATTATATAGCCATATAATGGAACATTATCCCTAAGTAGTTTAGGAAATAAATCTTTACTAAAATCAAAATTTTCCCCAATTTTATAATAGTCTAGTACACTTGGTTCTAATATATAAATTCCCGTATTGATAGTATCGCTAAATACCTCCCCCCAACTTGGCTTCTCTAAAAATTTTATGATTTTTCCATTATCATCTATAATGACTACTCCATATTCTAGGGGTATGGATTCCCTTTTTAAAACTAAGGTAGCTTTAGATTTTTTCTCTTTGTGAAATTCATAGGCCTTTTTTAAGTCTATATTGGTGAAGGCATCACCAGATATTACTATAAAAGTATTGTCTAAAAATTCCCCAGTATTTTTTACGCTACCCCCTGTGCCCAGTGGCGTATCTTCAATATAGTATTTAAGATTTACATTGAACTTTTCTCCATCTCCAAAATAGTCCATAATCTTATTCGGAAGATAATGTAATGTTATTGCAATATCTTCTATGCCAAAATCCTTTAATAATTCTATTATGTACTCCATATTAGGCTTGTTGAAAATTGGAACCATAGGTTTTGGCAAATGGCAAGTAAGTGGTCTAAGACGAGTACCCATTCCTCCGGACATAATTACAGCTTTAATTTTAATCACTCCTTATATTTAATCCTTACATAAGAGTATTTTGTGAATTTAGCTATAAATTATACATAAAAAAACCCATAGGCAAAATGTCTATAGGTTTTAAAATTAATCTTCCATAATATATGCAATAAGGAGCTTGATATTGTTTTCTAAGCCTTTTATATGACTTCTTTCATAATGATGAGTAGCATCTACTCCTAATCCTATACAAGCAAAATTAGTATCTACTCCTTGCATTACTGATAAACTAGCATCTGAACCATATCTATAGTGAACATCTACCCTATAGTCTATATTGTTTTTCTCAGCTAATTCTACTAATCTATTTCTAAAGCTAAAATCATAGGGTGTACGACTATCTTTGGCTAAAATTGTTACACATTTTTCATCTGAATTGTGGTTTTCAGCTACTAAACCAATATCTAAGGCTAAAAATTCACTTGTCTTTTCAGGTATACTATATACACCATGTCCTATTTCTTCATAATTACTTATAAAAAAGTGAGTTGTATACCTAGGGGTTAATTTCTGTTCTTTTAAATATTTACATGCTGCAAACAATGCTGCCACACAGGCCTTATCATCTAAATGTCTAGATTTTATATATCCACTTTCTGTAATCTCTACTCTAGGTTCAAAGGATACAAAATCCCCCACAGATATTCCTAAATTTCTAGTGTCCTCATAGCTTTTTACATCTTCATCTATTCTAACTTCTACTGTCTCTTCATTTCTTTCCATAGTAGTTACTATATCTGAATAAGCATGAATAGAGGCTTTTTCAGGTAATATGGTACCAGTATATATTTTGCCTTTTCTAGTTTTTATATTTACATTTTCAGCTTCTACAGAGCCCCAGGCTAATCCACCAATATTGGAAAGTTTTAATCTACCATTTGGTTTAATTTCTTTAACCATGGCACCAATAGTATCTATATGAGCTGAAATTAATCTTTCATTTCCCTCTTCTCTTCCCTTTATGGTACCAAATATAGCACCCTTATTGGTTTCTGATACTTCAATGCCTAGGGAAATAAACTCTTCTCTTAGTCTATTCATGGCTTCTGTAGTGTCTCCACCTGGACTGTTTATATTTAATATTTCTGTCATTAGCTCTGTTGTATATTCCATATCTATATCCAAAATATCGTCTCCCTTTAATTTTTTACAAAATGACAGGCTACATATCTGTTTTCTCCAATGTTTAGTAATTCAGGATCCCTTTCCTTGCAAATATCCTTTTTATAAGGACATCTTCCATAAAATCTACATCCTGGCGGAGGATCAATTGGACTAGGAACATCTCCTTCTAGTATCATTCTTTCCCTATTTGCTCCTACCTTTGGTATAGGAATAGCAGAAAGTAATGCCTGAGTATAGGGATGCTTTGGATCCTCAAATATGGTTTTGTAATCAGATAATTCGATGATTTTTCCCAAATACATTACAGCTATTGTATCGCTAACATGTCTAACTACACTTAAATCATGAGAAATAAATAAATAAGTTAAGTCTAGTCGTTCTTGAAGTTCATTCATTAAATTTAATATTTGTGCCTGTATACACACATCTAGTGCTGATACTGGTTCATCTAGTACAATAAATTCTGGTTCTAAAACCAATGCCCTTGCAATACCAATTCTCTGTCTTCTACCACCATCTAATTCATGGGGATAAGAATTAACTAATCTTTGTTCTAGCCCTACTAAATCCATTACTTCCTTTACCTTATTAGCTGTTTTTTCTTTAGAATCATATACCTTATTTACATAAAGGGGATCTGCTATTAAATCAAATACGTCTAATCTAGGGTTTAGTGAAGAATATGGGTCTTGAAATACTATTTGCATTTTTTTAAGCATTTGTTTCTTTTTTTGTTTATTATAATCTAAGACATTATCCCCATTATAAATTACCTTTCCATCAGTAGGTTCATGAATTCTCAGTATAGCCCTTCCAGTAGTAGATTTTCCACATCCAGATTCTCCTACTAGTCCAAGGGTTTCTCCCTTTTTTATATTAAAACTTACATCGTCAACAGCATGCAACATACCATCTTTAGTTTTAAAATATTTTTTTAAATTTTTGACTTCTAATAAATTGTCCCCCATTGATTATTCCACCCTCCATTCTATTACTCATTTTTTTCATAAGGAAAACAGTTTACAAAATGTCCTGGTTCAAACTCAATTTTATTAGGCTTTACTTTAGAACATTTCTCAGTAGCATGTGGACATCTAGGATGAAAAGGACAACCTGATGGAAGATTTGTAGGGTCTGGAGTATGGCCCTGTATAACTTTTAATTTTCCCTTATCAGAATCTAAACTAGGAATAGAGTTAAAAAGCCCTACTGTATATGGATGTAATGGTCTTTCATAAAGAGAATTTACATCAGCATATTCAATTATAGAACCGGCATACATGATTGCAACATAATCACATATTTCAGCTACTATTCCCAAATCATGAGTAATCATAATCATAGAAGTCTGGAATTCGTCCTTTAAATCTTTCATAAGTTTTAATACTTGAGCTTGGATTGTTACATCTAGTGCAGTAGTAGGCTCATCAGCAATAATTAAATAAGGCTGACAAGCTAATGCCATAGCTATTACTACCCTTTGTTTCATACCTCCAGAAAATTGATGAGGATAATCTACTGCCCTTTCCTTACGAATGCCTACAACTTCAAGCATTTTCTCCGCCCTTTTGCTAGCCTCTTCCTTTGTAACAGTATCGTGTAATCTAACCATTTCTGCAATCTGATCACCCACTGTCATTACAGGATTTAAGGAAGTCATAGGGTCTTGGAATATCATAGAAATTTTACTTCCTCTAACACTTCTCATTTCTTTTTCCGTTTTATCTAATAGATTTTCTCCCTCAAAATATATTTCTCCACTAACTATTTCACCTGGAGGATTGGGGATTAATCTCATTATACCTAGTGCAGAAGTAGTTTTCCCTGCTCCAGTTTCTCCTACGAAGCCTAGAGTTTCACCTTTATTTAGTTTTAAATTTAGATTTTCAACAGCATATACTGTGCCATTATCTGTATTATAGTGTATAGTTAAATCCCTAATATCTAGTAGATTTTTTTTCTCGTTCAACTTTATCACTCCCTAATCTAATTCCTTAATTTTGGATCTAGGGCATCTCTTAATCCATCCCCAAGTACATTAAGTGCAAAAATAGTAATAACTATTGCCAATCCTGGGAATAAAGTCATATAGGAATAATCCCTAATATATCCTCTTCCACCAGATAACATGGAGCCCCATTCAGGAGTAGGAGGTTCAATTCCCAAACCAATAAAGCTAAGTCCTGCTGCAGTTAGTATTGCCAATGCCACTCCTAGAGTTGCTTGTACTATTATAGGTGCCAAACAGTTTGGCAATATATGTTTAAATATTATTCTTAAATCCCCTGAACCTGTTGCCTTAGCTGCTTCTACAAATTCCTCGTTTTTAATAGAGATTACAGCTGCTCTTACTATTCTAGCATATTGGGGAATAGAAGATATGCCTACTGCAATCATAAGATTTGTCAAACCACTGCCAAGGGCAGCTACAATTGAAATAGCAAGTAACATTTGAGGTATAGATAATAATATATCCATAGCTCTCATAATAATATTATCTGTTTTCCCAGAAAAATAACCCGCAACTGCACCTAAAAATCCACCAATTATTGCTGCAATACTTACAGCTATAAATCCTACTTGTAAAGATATTCTAGAGCCATAAATAATACGACTGAATATATCTCTACCAAATTCATCTGTACCAAATAAATGTTCCTTGTTTGGAGATTGTAAAATATTATTTAAATTTTGTTCATCATATTCATAAGGGGCAATAACACCAGCAAATATTGCCATTAATATTAACAATATTAATATGGTCAATCCTACTAGAGCTAGTTTATCTTTTTTAAGTCTAAACCATACTTCCCCTAATTGACTCTTTTTCTTATTAGCCCTTTTATTTTCCACTTTTATATTCGCTTCCATAGGTCTAACTCCTTTTTATCTATATTGTGATTTAATTCTTGGATCTACAAATGCATAAAATAAGTCAACTAATAGATTTACCAAACTAAATGAAATAGCTATAAATAAAACGCTACCTTGTACCATTGGGAAATCTCTCATTTTAATAGACTCTACCATTAATCTACCAATCCCTGGAATTGAAAATATAGACTCAGTTAGAACAGCTCCACCAAGAAGTCCACCAAATTGAAGTCCAATACTAGTGATAATCGGTATTAAAGCATTTCCAAGGGAATGTTTTAATACCACAACGCTTTCTTTTTGGCCTTTAGCCCTTGCTGTCCTAACATAATCCTGATCAATAACCTCTAACATACTAGAACGGGTCATACGGGTTATTACAGCTACTGATTGAGCACCTAGTGAAACTGCTGGCAATATCATTTGTTTAAAGCTATTAAAGCCAGAGGCAGGTAGCCACTGTAACTTTACTGAAAATAACAAAATTAATAAAAGGCCGAGCCAAAACACCGGCATAGAAATTCCAATTAAAGCAAATACCATAGAAATATTGTCAAAAATAGAGTATTGTTTTACAGCTGAGATTATTCCTATAGGTATACCTATTATAATTGCAAATAAGATAGATAAACCAGCTAATTTTAGTGTAGCCGGAAAGGCACTAAGAATTTCCCCCATTACAGGTCTTTTGGTTATATAGGATATTCCCATATCCTGGTGAACAACTAAATTTTTAATATAATTTCCATACTGAACAAGAAAGGGATCGTTTATTCCCATTTCTTCTTCTAATTGTTTTACTGCAGATTCTGAAGCCATTTCACCTAAGATTAATTTAGCTGGATTCCCAGGAGTTATATACATTAGAGTAAATACTATAAATGTAACTCCCAGGATAACTGGTATTAGCATAAGAATCCTACGAAATATATATTTTATCATATATTTTCTCTCCTATCTTCATACTAAAATATTTTATAAACAAGGGCCTAGGCCCTTGTTTATAATTTTAGTTGTTTTCAAAATAGATTTTATAAAGAGGATGGTATCCAAATGGAGTAACTTCTAAGCCTTTAACATATTTGGCAGAACCTACCACAGCCTCTCCATTAAATAAGAATACCCATGGTGATAATTCTACTACTCTATTTTGTATTTTCTTATATACCTCTTCTCTCTTTGGTGAATCTCCTATCCTTCTACCTTCAAGAAGTAAATCATTAACTTCATCGTCTTCAAAGAAGGAGAAATTAGCTCCAGCCCCTAAAGTTTCTTTACTTAGTGGGCCATAAAGTGCCATATCAGGGTCTGGTGTTTGTGATGTCCAACCAATTATAAACATTTCTTGTTCACCATTGCCTAATTTCTCTAAATATGCACCCCATTCAAGAATTTCAATAGTTACATCAATTCCAACTTCTTTTAATTGGCTCTTAATAATAGTTGCCATATCTACTCTTTCTTGCTTTTCATTTGTACTTAAAGTAACTTTAAAGCCATCAGCATAGCCAGCTTCTTTTAAAAGTTCTTTTGCTTTTTCTACATTATACTCATGAACTTCTATAGTATCGTCAAAATATTTTACATTTGGAGCCATAGGCCCTTTTGCTACTTGTCCTACGCCTCTCCATACTGTATTTACTATAGCATTAGTATCTAGTGCATAGCTAATAGCTTGACGAACTTTAACATCATTAAAAGGTTCTTTTTGGTTATTAAATCCTAAATATTGAACTGAATTGTCTATTTTTCTAGTTATTTGTAAATTTTCATTGTCTTCAATTCTAGATATATCATTAGTAGCTATTTCATAAGCTACATCTACTCCACCGCTTTCTAATTCTATGGCCCTATTAGTTGGCTCTGGAATAACCCTTAATACCATTTTCTTAAACTTAGCTGGTTCATCAAAATAATCGTCAAATCTTTCTAATTCTATCCTATCTCCCTTAGCCCAGTTTAAAAATTTAAATGGGCCTGTTCCTACTGGTTCCATGCCATATCTATCTCCTAATTCTGTAACAGCTTTTTCACTTAATACTGAACCGCCTATATGGGCTAAACCAGCTAAAAACCCAGTATTTGGATTATTTAGTTTAAAGGATATAGTATAATCATCAGGTGTTTCAAAACTATCAGTATTAATATCCCCAAAAATATGGGCAATTGCTGGAGAATTAGCAGCTCTTTCTAAACTAAATTTAACATCAGATGCCTTCATTTCATCACCATTGTGAAACTTAACTCCTTTTTTAAGCTTAAACTCATAAGTTAAATCGTCTGGATGTTCATAAGATTCTGCAAGGGATGGAGTTACATTCCCCTCATCATCTATAGTAACAAGTGTATTATAAATTTGGAGCATAACATTAGAGGCTGCAACCTCGTTTACTGCATGTGGATCTAATGATTTTGCATCATATGCTGTAGCGACTACTAGCTCATCTTTTTCCTTTGCATTTTTGCCTTTGTCACTTCCACAGCCAGCTAGCATAGTTGTCATTAAAACAATAATCAATGCTAATGCTAGTTTTGATGCTTTCCCCTTTTTCATAAGTTTTCCTCCTTTAAATTGAATAATTATTGTAATTATTTGAAAGTTATTACGAAAATTGTATAATTATGCCGTAATATGTATTATGTTAGCATGCTTTATTAAAAAATTCAATATACTATTTTTTCCTAATAATAGATGTTATTACATATTAGTCAATCACTTCATTATAAAAAGCCTTCATTTTGGAATCGATACCAAAATGAAGGCTTTTATAGTTTTATTATTTAATTGTTTTTATTCTATCCATGGTAAATTTTTCAATGGCCTTAATTTTATTTTCTGAATCTAAAGCATTTTCACCTTTAGAATAAATATATATTTTAATCTTGGGTTCAGTCCCAGAAGGCCTAATTGCATACCAAGAACCATCATCAAAATAATACTTTAATACATTGGATTTTGGTTCTCCCGTATCATCATGTAAATAATCTATGATTTTTATAAGTTTCATATTATCTATCTTTTCTATAGCTTCTCGCCTAAAGGAATCCATTATCCTTCCAATTCTTTCACTGCCTTCTATACCTTCTAATACTAATGAAATTAGTTTTTCTGAATAATATCCGTGTTCTTCATAAATTTCCTTTAATTTATCCAATAGGCTTTTTCCTTCTTTTTTATAATAGGCTGCCATCTCAGCTATTATCATTGAAGAAATTACCCCATCTTTATCCCTAACTATAGTGCTATATACATAGCCTATACTCTCTTCGTAGCCATAAATAAAAGTATATTCTCCTGTTTTGTCAAATTCATTGGCTTTGCCACATATATTTTTAAAACCTGTTAAGGTCTCTATAGTAGCTACATTATATTTATCTGCTATGGCCTTAGACAAATCGCCTGTAACAATACTTTTTACTATGGCCCCATTTTTAGGTAGAGTATCTTCTTTATGTCTGGAAGATAATATATATTCTACCATTAAAGCGCCTGTTTGATTTCCATTTAGCGGGATGAAATCTCCATTATTATCCTTTACCATACAGGCAACTCTATCACAATCAGGGTCTGTAGCTATTAATATATCTGCATTCTTTTCTTTCCCTAATGCTATAGCATAATCAAATGCCTTTATATCCTCTGGATTTGGATAACCTACAGTAGTAAAATCCGAATCTGGTAATTCTTGTTCTGGTACTACAAATACATTATTAAATCCTCTCTCTTTAAGTACTCTTCTAACTAAAACATTTCCCGTACCATTTAATGGTGTATATACTATTTTTATATCCTTATCTATATTTTCGTTTAGGGCTAGTTCTTTTACTTTTTCTACATATTCATCATCAATTTCTTTATCTAAGTAATTGATTAAATCTTTTTCTTTTGCTTCTTCTAAATCCATTAATTTTATATTGGAAAAACCTTCTACCTTATTTATGTTTTCAATTATTTCCTCTGCAATATCATCTAATATTTGAGAACCTTCCTCCCAATAAACTTTATAGCCATTATAATCCTTTGGATTATGACTGGCTGTAATTACTATTCCAGAAATAGTATTTAATTTTCTAATGGTATAGGATAATAGTGGGGTAGGTCGTATATCTTTAAATAGATATACCTTTATTTCATGAGCTGCCAATACTCTAGCTGCAGTTTCTGAAAATTCCTTTGAAAAATGTCTTACATCATAGGCTATGGCCACACCTCTATCCATGGCCTCCTGCCCCCTATGTACTATAGTCCTTGCCAAGCCTTCTGTAGCAAGGGAGACAGTGTATTTATTCATTCTATTGGTACCTGCTCCAATTTTTCCTCTTAAACCTGCAGTCCCAAAACTTAAATCTGTATGGAATCTATCTAGAATTTCTACTTCATTTCCCTTAATGGATTCCAATTCTTTTCTAGTTTCCTTATCAAAGTATTCATTATTTAACCAAAAATTGTACTTTTCAATATGGTTCATTTTTTACCTCCTAAAGCATATTCTATTTGCAATTGATACAAGTATTATATCATGGATGGCAAGGGGACGTTTTGATTGCCATATTTTTGGTGGCAAACGAAACATCCGAAAGCACTTTTTTAGCAATCTCAGATGGTTTGCATAGCCCTAATAGTTTCCTCTATTATCTCATTTAAATCCATATTTAACATTTCTGCACCCTCGCTAATGATTTCCCTATTGACACCCGCTGCAAAAGATTTGTCTTTCCATTTTTTCTTTACAGATTTTAATTTCATATCTGATATGCCTGTAGGGCGCATTAGGGCAGTGGCATTTATTAGTCCTGTTAGCTCATCTATAGTGTATAGTACTTTTTCCATGGTTTCCACAGGTTCTACATCAGTACAAATTTTCCATCCATGACTAACTATAGCTCTAATATAATCCTCTGGCCAATTTTCTTCCCTTAATATTTTCTCTGTCATTTTACAATGCTCATCTGGATACATTTCATAATCTAAATCATGTACTAATCCTATTATACCCCATTTTTCTATATCCTCTTCCCCTAATTTTTCTGCAAAATGAAGCATCACGGCCTCTACTGCCAGTGCATGATGTATAAGACTTTCACTTTTATTATACCTTAATAATAATTCATAGGCTTCTTCTCTATTAGGTATTTTTTTCTCCATAATAACACTCCTTGTCTTTAACAGTATTTAGAATATTTTCTATTATTATATCATAATTTGGATTATATTGTTAGGATGGCAAGGGGACGTTTTGATTGCCATCTAAAAAATTAGTTTCCCTTTTAAACCTTCAAATGCTATAATGAAATTATTAAAAAAGCAGAGGAGGCATATATGTTAAAAGTAGAAAATTTAAGCAAAAAATATCATAAAGTAGAGGCAGTTAAAAATGTAAATTTCACAGTAGAAAATGGTAATATTACAATATTGTTAGGCCCTAATGGTGCAGGAAAAAGTACTGTAATAAAATCTATAGTTGGTTTATTAAAATACACTGGTTCTATTGAGATTAATAATTTTTCTAATAAATCCTTGGAGGCTAAAAGGTACTTTTCCTATGTACCAGAGACTCCTTCTTTATATGAATTATTAACTGTTGACGAGCATATAAATTTTATAGCCAAAGCCTATAATATTGAAGACTACAAAGAAAAGGCAGAAATACTTTTAGAAAGATTTGATATGACAAACAAAAAAGATAAATTAGGGAAAGAGCTTTCCAAGGGTATGCAGCAAAAGGTGAGTATTATATGTAGTCTTATAACAGAACCTGAATTAATTTTATTTGATGAACCAATGATAGGGCTAGATCCCAAGGCTATTAAAGAATTGAAATCTATATTTTTAGAATTAAGGGATGCAGGAAAATCCATAATCATAAGTACCCATATTATAGATTCTATCACTGATATATGGGATAATGCTCTTATAATGAAAGATGGAGAAATAATTTTTGAGGGGAATAAAGAAGAATTAGATGAAAAAAATGAAAGTTTAGAGGATATTTTCTTTAAAACTACGGAGGTTATGTAATGGGTGCTATTAATTATTTATTAAAACGAACTACAATTAACTCCATTAAAGAATTAAGAAAGCATCCATTGAAATTAATTTCATATCTGGCATTTTTAGGGATTATAATATTTGCAATATTTAATGGGGGAAAAGGAAGTAATGCTTCCCTTAATAATAATATTGAAATCTTTAATGCTATCTTTTTAGCTGCTATACTATTTTTAATTGGAACTGCCATAAAAGGGGGAATTGAAAATGGAAACTCTTTATTTAGAATGGCGGATGTAAATTTCCTGTTTCCCGCTCCTATTAAGGCACAAAAAGTTTTAATTTATGGATTTATAAAGCAAATATTTGCAAGTTTCATATTTGCCTTTTTCATAATTATTCAAATTCCAAATATTTACATGTATTTTCCAGTTCTTAATTATGGTGGTCTTTTAATTGTTGGGAATATCCTTATATTAAATATTTTCTGTGGAGTTTTAAGTATATTTATATATGCCATTGGAAGTTTAAAGGATAGAAATAAAAAAATAATTAAAAATATACTATATGGCCTAGCTATATTGCTTGGCATTGGCGCCATATACTATATAATTAAGTCTCAAAACATGGTATTAGGTATATCTAAATATTTTAATTTGCCATTATTTAAATACATTCCCATTATAGGTTGGCTTTTAAATATATTTAATAGTGCTATATATGGTGTAAATTCCATGACTTTAGTTTATGCTTTATTAACTATTTTTCTATCTGGATTATTAATATTTATAATGTATAGTTTGAATTTAGACTATTATGAAGATGCATTGGAAAGTACTACAAATAAGGAAGAAACCTTAGTCCAAGCTAAAGAAGGTAAAGTAAAGCGTAAAGGAAAAGTTAGAAAAGTTAAAGGTGAAATTAAATATACTGGTGCTGCTGCCATTTTATCTAGACAAATATTAGAGGCTAGAAAAAATGGGTTTCTATTTATAGATACAGGCATTTTAATAATGGATGCAGTATCATTTGGGTTTGCCTATTTCACCGGAAAAGGAGATATGGTTCAATTATTATATATGCTAACCTATATGAACCTCATATTTTTATCTTCAACTGGCTGGAATTTGGAGCTTAAAAATCATTATATATTTTTAATCCCAGCATCCTCTAGCAAGAAGGTTTTCTATTCTTCAGTTTTTGAAATTTTAAAGGCCTTTGTAAATGGATTAATGGTATTTATTATATCCTCTATAATATTTAAAGAAAGTATTATGCTTGGGATAATCATGTCCTTTGCCTATACTAGTTTCTCAGCTCTAATATTGTATTCTGATTTAATAATTAGAAGAATACTAAGTGGCGAAGGAAATATCTTAGTTGCAAGGTTTTTAAGGCTTATAATTACAATATTATTTTTATTGCCTGGAATAATATTGTCTTTTGTCTTTGGAAATAAGATTAATCTTTATATCGGTAATTATGGGGAATATTTTATTTTGATTTTATATAATATTTTGGTTTGTGCATTGTTTACGTTTTTATCTAAGGGGATATTTGAGAAGATCGAAATGGAATAAACCAGGATTATTAAACCCTGGTTTATTTTTTCAATACTTCTTTCCATTCCTCTTCTTTAAATCCTGTTAATACAATATCTCCCCCTACTAAAACAGGTCTTTTAACTAGCATACCATCTGTTGCTAAGACTTTGGCAATTTCATCTAAAGACATATTATCTATTTTGTCCTTTAATCCCAATTCTCTATATATTTTCCCACTGGTATTAAAAAATCTTTTTATAGGATAGTTGCTTTTTTCTATCCATTCTTTTAGTTCTTCTTCAGTGGGATTATCTTTTTTAATATCCCTTTCAACATAGGATATATTATTTTCATCTAGAAAACTTCTAGCTTTTTTACAGGTGCTTCATCTGGAATAGCAGATAAATTGATAGTCCATAAATTTTCCTCCTATAATGTATTTATAGTTTATATACCCTGTTAGAGTAGAATACCTACTTTTATTATAAATAATAATATGTTTTAAAAAAGGTGGCAATCAAAACGTCCCCTTGCCACCTAAATGCTTTTTATACAATTCATTATATCTTATGGCGTTTGCTTTTACTGATTCTATTTCTTTTTCTGTTACTTGTCTGACTACTTTTCCGGGTATTCCTACTACTAATGAATTTGCTGGGATTTCTTTTCCTTCTGTAACTACAGTTCCTGCTCCTATAATACAATTATCTCCTATAATTGCATTATTTAATATAATGGCTCCCATGCCTATTAGGCAATTGTCTCCTACAGTGCAACCATGGACTATGGCATTGTGGCCTACTACTGTATAGTTACCTATTTTTGTCGGTATATTGGTCTCAGTATGAACTGTAGAATTGTCCTGGATATTGGAGTATTTCCCTATGCTTATATTTTCAATATCTCCTCTAAGTACTGCATTGTACCAAATACTAGTGCCTTCCCCTATATTTACATCTCCAATTACTGCTGCATTTTCAGCTATAAAGCTGTTTTCATGAATACTAGGTTTTGCGTTTTTTAGATTTTTTATCATGTGTTTCTCCCTTCAACTATTATTTCTTTATTTCTACTGCTAAATTTGCTCCTATCTTAGAATTTATCATAGCTTACAATTTCATCTATTGGTTTTCTTGGCCTTGGGGCTGGAGATTCATCTGGATATCCAAGTGGAGTTATAGAAACTACCCTTACTTCATCTGGAACTTCTAACACTTTTTTAACTGCTCTTTCATCATAACTGCCTAGCCAACAGGTGCCTAATCCCTCTTCATAGGCTTTAAGTATCATATAAGCAGTGGCTATGGATAAATCTATAGTATATCTTGGTTGGCCACCTTTCATAATGGAATTAGGTTCTGTGCCACAGCATACTAGGATTATTGGTGCTCCCCCTACAAAAGGCTGACCTATGGCCTTTGTTAATTCTTCCCTTACTTTATCATCTCTTACCACAATAAACTTCCAATTTTGCTCATTCTTAGCAGAAGGAGAAAGCCTTGCAGCTTCTAATACTTTTTGTAGTTTTTCTTCTTCTACTGGCTTATTACTATATTTTCTTATACTTCTCCTTTGTTCAATTGCAGTAAAAACATCCATTTTAATACCTCCCTATAAACTTTATTATACTTTAATTTATTATATCATAAACACACTATAAATAAATAACCACCGTGAATTAAGACGGTGGCCTTTGCCTTTTTATTAAAATATTGTGCCTATATCTGTTATAGTTTTAGCTAAATTGGCTTTAAAATCTTCATCTTTTGGATTTAAACTATTAATATCTACTCCATTATTATCTGAACTAGAGTGTATATATTTATCACCCCCTATATACATGGCCACATGGCCTGGCCAAAATAGTAAATCTCCTGGTTTTATTTCTTCTAATTCAATTTTTTTCATATATTCATCTTTTCTTAAGGCATCCCTATAAATAATAATTCCATTTAGCATATAAGATATGGAACATAGGCCTGAGCAATCTATACCTAGAGGGCTTTTACCACCCCATCTATATTGACTTCCCATATATAGCATGGCAGTATCTACTAATCTTTTTCTTAATTCTTCTTCATTTTCTACATTATAGCTATTTATCTTTCCTCCTACAAAGGCTTTTTTTACCCAGCCCTTGTTTCCATCTGCCAATTGGACTTCTATCCAATTTTTTTCTTCTTTTCCAGTTAGTATTATAGAGGCACCTCTAGTTAATAGTTTTACCAGATGCCCCTGATATTTTGCTTCTGGCAATACATCTACTACAGAATGGGTAATAATATGATTTGCATTTTCTTCCCATACTTTTAGCTTTTCTTCATCTAATATCATATTAGATTCATGTACATATCCATAATAATTATAATGGGTTTCTACGTGGTACCAACCATCACCTACATCTTCTAAAAGCTTTACTATCATTCCATAAAGTCCTTCATCGGCCATTTCACTATCAAATCTTGGATGTAAATTAATTGGGACGACTACTTCATTTAAAATCCCATATTCTATTTTATTTACTTTCAAATATATCACCTCGTAAAATAATCATATACTAATTTTGAAATTTTTCCTATGGTTTTTTTGCCTACTATATCGTCTTTAGCATCTGTGGTAAAAACACCTATTAAATAATCTAGATTTTCTAAATAAAATATGCCTATATCGTGATTAATCCCAGTTAATTCTCCTGTTTTATTGGCTAAATTTACATCCCCTACAATATATCTAGGAAGTTTATCCCTATGTCTTTGCATTTTCAATATGTCTATCATCATATCACAAGATTTAGCGCTTAGAATAGATTTATTATAGATTTTATCCATAATTAAAGCCATATCCATAGCAGTGGTTAAATTTTCTTTACCTAATTTAGCTCTTTCAAAATCCATCATTTTCCTTTGTAAAACAGTATTTTTGCAATTTAAAAGCTTTGCCATTTTATTTATTTCTTCATAGCCTAAAGTTTCAATTAATACATTAGTTGCCGTATTGTCGCTAATAATTATCATCCATATTATTAAATCTATAAAACTATATTCATCTTCATCTAATTCTGTTATTATACTAAAATCAACTCTATCCTTTTCATCTACTTTTATTTTTTCATCTATCTTATATTCGCCTAATTCTATTCTACGGAAGGCTTCTACCATAATTAAAATTTTTATGGTACTGGCAGAGGGAAATACTTTTTCTTCATTATATTTAAATATCCATTTATTTTCACTTAAATTTTTTAATACTACTGAAACTTCTTCCTCTGTAGATTTTATTTCCTTTAAAATAAGTTCTTCTATCATTTTCATCATCACCTACTGTATTTTTCTAATTTTCCTAAATATGCATCTAATTCTCTATCATTGGCCAAAATAAAATGTTCTGGTTCTATTTCTACCCACCTTGGTGGTTCTTTTTCATAATTATGGATACTTGGATCATATATTTCTAATTTTTTATTTCTTTCAAGTCTAGGATCTGGCAAAGGTATTGCAGAAAACAATGCCCTAGTATAGGGATGAAGTGGATGCTCATATAGCTTTTCTGTTTCTGCCAATTCCACTATACGTCCCTTATGAATTACCGCTACTCTGTCTGTAATAAACCGTACAACAGACAAATCATGGGCAATAAATAAATAAGTTAAACCTTTTTCTTTTTGAAGTTCACTCATTAAATTTAATACCTGTGCTCTAATGGAAACATCTAGTGCAGATATAGGCTCATCTGCAATAATTAGATCTGGCTCCATTATAAGTGCTCTTGCCACACCTATTCTTTGTCTTTGCCCTCCAGAGAACTCATGGGGGAAACGACTTAAAAATTCAGGCAATAATCCTACATCTAAAACTGCCTTTTCTACTTTTTCTTTTCTTTCCTCATCATCTTTATAATTTTTTAAATTATATAATCCTTCTGATACTATATATTCCACCTTTGCCCTCTCATTTAAAGAGGCCATTGGGTCTTGAAAAATCATTTGGACCCTTCTAGTTACTTCTTTATCCAGTTCCTTATTTATTTTCCCGTTAATTTTTTTGCCATCAAATATTATGTCTCCACCGGCTGTTTCGTTTAAACGGATAATAGCTCTACCTATGGTGGTTTTACCAGAGCCTGATTCTCCAACTAATCCAAAGGTTTCACCTTTATATATATTAAAACTTACATCATTTACTGCTACAAACTTATCTTTTTTCCGTCTTCCAAACTCTACCCTTAAATTTTTGACATCTAATAATACTTCTTTGTTACCTTTAGGCATTTTCGGTTTCCCTGAACTCTGCCTTGATATTTTTATGGGTTTATGGGGAGCCACATGTGATGCCCTAGGGTCTAGTAGCCATGTTTTGGCCTTATGTGTAGGGCTTACTTCAAAATATGATGGCCTTTTTACAAAATCTATTTTTAAAGCATTGGGATTTCTAGGTGCAAAGGCATCCCCTTTTATTTCATAAAATAAATTTGGTGGAGTACCTTCAATGGAAAACAATGGTTCTCCCTTTACCCCTAATTGTGGCAATGAGGACAGCAATGCCCAAGTATAGGGATGTTGTGGATTATAGAAAATTTCCTCACATAGTCCTATTTCTATAATATCTCCTGCATACATAACAGCTATTCTATCAGCCACATTGGCTACAACACCTAAATCGTGAGTAATATATATTACAGTTAAATTGTATTTTTCTTTAAGATCCTTTAATAAATTTAAAATTTGTGCCTGTATTGTAACATCTAATGCTGTAGTTGGCTCATCACATATTAAAATCCTTGGATTACAAGCTACCGATATGGCTATAACTACTCTTTGTCTCATGCCTCCAGAGAATTCATGGGGATATTGATGGTATCTTTTTTCTGGTTCATTAATTCCCACATCATCTAATATTTCTATGGTTTTTTTCTTTGCTTCTTCCCCATGTATACCTTGATGTAATTCAATGGCTTCCTGTACCTGTTTTCCAATTATTTTTAATGGGTTTAGAGAAGTCATTGGGTCTTGAAATACCATGGCAATTTTTTTGCCTCTGATATTAATCCATTCATCTTCAGTATCATATTTAGATATATCTTCTTCTTCAAAAATAATTTCACCAGAGTCTATCCAACCATTACCATCTAATAAACCCATAAAACTTTTAGTAAATACTGATTTTCCCGAGCCTGATTCCCCTACTATGGCCAAACTTTCACCTTCGTACAAATCAAGAGAAGCCCCTCTTATGGCTGTTAAAACCTGTCCCCTTAAATGAAATTTAATTACTAAATCTTTGACTGATAATATTATATTTTTATCTTCCATGATATAACCTCCTATACATGGTTTTTAGGATCTGCTGAATCGGCGAAAACATTTCCCATTATATAAAAAGATATGGTTATTATAGAAACAATTATAGATGGGAAAATCAATTGATACCTTTGTGATGGAATCATCATAAGGGTTCTACCTTCATCAATAAGATTGCCTAATGACGGTATGCTTACAGGTAGCCCTAATCCTATATATGTTAAAAACACTTCATAGCCTATGGTAGATGCAATGGATAATGCTGTACTTAATACAATTACTGATACTAAATAAGGTAATAGATTTTTGGTTACTATTTTCCAAGTAGGAGTACCTAAACATTTAGATGCTAAATTGTATTCTCTATCTCTAATGATTATAGTAAGATTTCTTACAAAACGTGCCATACCAATCCAGCTAGTTAAACATATGGATATTATCATAGTAGACATACTAGGCCTTAGAATATAGGTCATTAAAATCATAATTATGGTATTGGGTATATTGTTAAGCACATTATATATTTCTGTTAAAGGCCTATCCAGCCATTTTACATAGCCCCAGGCTGCACCAATAATAATTCCTGCTACAGCCTCCCATAATGCTACAATTATACCAATCATTAGAGAGGTTCTAGAACCATTCCATACACGAGACCATAAATCTTGACCTATGGAATTTGTACCAAACCAAAATTCTTTGCTAGGTGGTTGATTACCCATGGGCATTTTAGTATCTGGGTCTATATGGATTTTAGTTGGACTTTTTTGATTGGGTATATAAGGTTGAATAAATGTAAATAAAAGTAATACTGTCATTAAAATTAAACAAAATTTAGCCACTTTATTACTAAAGAAAACTTGCCAAGTGGAGCGCCAATAGGAGTAATTAGAATAGCCTCCCCTTTCTGCTTCTGTTTCATCATGTTTTGCAAGTTCAAATAAATCATCTAGATCTTCTATTAAACCATTTTCTATGGAATCCGTATGTTCACTTATGATTTTACTAACCATTATCTAGCGCCCCCTTTTCTTTCAAGTTTAATTCTTGGGTCAAATGTCGCCATTAATATATCACCTAAAAATAATCCAATAATACCTATTGAGGCATAGATAATTACTAAAGCTTGTACCAATACATTGTCTTGCCTTCCAATGGCTTCAACTAATAGTCCTCCCATGCCAGGTATGGAATATAAGGATTCTATATAGATTGAGCCAGATATAGTAAATAATATGGCAGAAGGTAAATATTGTGCCATTGGTACAAAAGCATTTCTAAACACATGGCTTACCATGATTTCCCTACTTTTTAATCCTTTGGCTCTAGCCAGTTTTACATAATCTTTATTTAATTCATCTACCATATATCTT
>DAIMNI010000018.1:23788-33084 GCA_036720245.1 Tissierellia bacterium
CTCATCCACATGGCATAACTAGCAATACCCCCGAGAGACATGGATATTATAGGTAAAATCCAAGATTTTGGCTTGTCTATATTAAATAACATGGGAAGTTTAAAAAGCTTAGTCAGATATAATTGTAAAAATAGATAATAAACAGCTGATGGTACAGCATTTATAAATACAATATATCCAGTACCAAAATTATCCCAAAAACCCGATTTGTTTCTAGCCATACCAATACCCAAACTTACTCCAAGAAGCAAGGAAACTGCTATAGCTCCTAAACCAAAGTATAAAGAATAAGATATTTTTGGTTTTATTATATCTACAACTGGAACTTTAGGTCTAAAGGTAAGGGATTGTCCTAAATCTCCTTTAAATAATTTTTTGTAGAAGTTTAATAGTTGGATATACATAGGATCCCTAAGACCCATACTTTCTAATATGGCTTCTTTTTGATACTCATCTAATTTTTCATAAGCATCTCCAAAATAGCCTTCTTCAGGCATTAATCTCATTAGAAGAAATACTATTGTAATTATAATAAATAAAGTAAGTAAAGATTGTAATAATCTTTTAATAGAGTATTTTAGCATCTTTTCCCTCTTTTCTATATGTCAACTATTTTGTTTAGTTTTATGTCTAAGGTTTTACTATAAACACCTAGGGATTTACCTATCCCTAGGTGTAAAGTTTACTGATTTTTTAATGCCTTAGCACGTTCTTTCTCCCATATTTCTAATTCTTTCTTGTATTCTTCTGTAGTCATTGGCTTTGCTAAAAGTCTTTGTCCTTTGTATCTTGCTGAAGATACTCCAAAAGGTGAGTATTGAGATTCAAATGGATTGAATAGTGAAGCTGCATGTCCTCCACCGCCAATTCCATACGGAATCACAAAAGCTTCTTCTATTAAAAATGCCTCAGCTTCTGCAAATAATTCATATCGCTTACCAATATCATTCACTTCTGCCTTAGCCGCATCAACTAAATTAGTATATCTCTTTTCTCCATTTTCCTCTGTGTAGTCCTCTACAAATTCTGGGAAGTTGTAGTTCCCACCAGGATAAAATGAATCTGTATAAGTTTCAGGATCAGCATAGTCTGGTCCCCAGTTACATTCTAAGAATGCATATTTACCTGAACGTCTAACCTCTGATAGGAAATTAGTAGGTGGTTTTGGATCTATTTGAATATCTATATAATCTGTGCCAAGTAAGTTTTCCATTTGTTGTTCTATTATCTGTACTCTTTTAGCCCATTCTGTTCCACCAGAATTATATGGCATATATACTATTACTGGGAATTTTGCTTTGCCCTCTAATTCTTTGATAGCCTTATCTCTATATTCTACGGCTAGTTTTTCATTAAAGGATTCTGTATCTGTAAACTGTTTTAATGGTTTTAAATCAGTATAATCTGTTCCATCAATATCTACGAAGCTTTTTGGAGTTATAGTATTGTTTAATTTTTGCTCTGGATTAAATGGTTCTGCTGTAATCATTGCTTGTTTTCTGTCTAAAGCGTGGAATAATGACTTACGGAAGTTTTTATTATTTACTGCTATTTTCCAATTTTCTGGCTCATATTCTGCATCAAATTGAGGATCAAAATTTAGTGCATAGAAATAGGTATAGAAGCCAGTTCTTTCTGGTCTGATTAAATCCTTTTTACTTGGATCATTTAACCATTCTTCTGCTAATTCGGAAGATATCTCTGCATAATCTATTTCCCCACGTAGAAATAATTCTGGTGCCAATGTAGCTGCCTCTTTGTTAAAGGTATGTGTAATTTTTTCTACGAATATGTTCTCCTTATCCCAATAGTTTTCATTTGCTACTAATACTCTTCTAGTTTGTGGTTCAAATACATCCATTATATAAGCACCATTATATAATATATGTTCATTGTCTGTACCAAATTTATCCCCTACTTCTTCTAAATAATCTCCATTAGCTGGTAGGAAACAAACATAATTTAGCATAGATAGGAAATAAGGTGTATTTTCTTTTAATGTATATTGTAATTCATAATCTCCTAATGCCTTTACCCCTACTTGTTCAAAATCGTCAATTTCTCCTTCATAGTATTCCTCTGCATTTTTTATTACACTGTAAAATATATTTGCAGTAAAAGATTCGTTTTCAGGATTTAAAAGATATTTTGCAGCATCTACAAAATCATGTGCTGTTACATCTGCATATTCTTCTCCTGCATGGGTATACCATTTTACTCCTTCTCGAATTTGAAGAGTCCAATTTAATCCATCTTCAGATTCTTCCCAAGATGTGGCTAAGCAAGGTATTGCTACACCATATCTATCAAAGTCAATTAGACTATCTACAAAATTTGCTGCAAGTGAAAACTCTGAAGTAGTAGCTGTTGTCAGATAATTTAATGTGCTAATCTCCCCTGAATAAACTGTATTGTACTCTTGTACATCCTTATAATCAGCTGAGTTTGTACCTGTTTTTGATGTTCCACAACTTGCTAGAACTAAGGTCAAAACTAATATTAAAGGTATTAACTTTTTCATTTTTACCCCCCTCTATTTTTTTACATGATGTAAAATATTAGTTATACGCCTTTAGTACACCCCCTTTTACATTTTCTGATAATATTTTTGAACTAGTTAATAGCATCCTATTCTATATTAAATAGTGCAAATACTATGCCATATAATTTGAGACCATTTAAATTATTTAGAATATTATAATTAAGATGTCTTTATTGAATTATCAGATTAATACAAGTATACACCATCCTTTAAAGCATGTCTAGATTCAAGGTTTAAAATTTTATGAAAATATTAATAGTTGAATTAGACATGCTTTGGATTTTTCAATTTTCCTAGTTTTGGGAATATTTTCCGAATTTCTTTACTGCTTACAATTTTTTAAAACCTAATCCTGGTTCTTTATTTAATTTAATTTTATATTCTTCGAAACTTGGCCCACCTTCTATAGAATCTTCACTACATAGGCCAGGCCCATCTAAATCCATTTTAGTTATAATCTTTTTGGAAGCTGCTAAATGTACTGCAGCACTAACGCTTAATTTAGTTTCTAACATAGATCCTACCATACATTCTATTCCATAAATTTCTGCAATAGAACAAATTTTTAATGCATTGTAAATGCCCCCTGCTTTGGCTAATTTAATATTTACTAGATCTGCTGCTTTATTTTGTATTATTTGTATAGCATCTTCTGGAGAAAATACAGATTCATCTGCTAATATTGGAGTATCTACATTATCCGTTACATATTTTAATCCTTCAAAGTCTTTGGCTATAACTGGCTGTTCTATAAGCTCTATATCAAAACCCTTATCTTCCATAATTCTTATTGTTCTAACTGCTTCTTTGGCTTTCCAGCCTTGATTTGCATCTAGTCTTAATTCTACATTATAGCCTATAGCATCTCTTATGGCTTCTACCCTTTTTATATCTAATTCTCCATCTAAGCCAACTTTTATTTTCAATACTTTATAGCCTCTTTCTACTGCTTCTATACTGTCTTTAGCCATTTCTTCTGGTGAATTTACACTAATAGTTAAGTCTGTTTCTAATTCATCTCTATATCCGCCTAATAATTTATATAGTGGTGCATTATGGTATTGTCCAAATAAATCATATATAGCCATATCTACTGCAGATTTAGCACTAGTATTTCCTATAATAGATTTATGCATTCTATACATAATCTCTTCTATATTTTGAATTTCAAGGCCTATTATATTCGGTGCTATATAGTTTTCTATGGCATCTATTATGGAACCTTTTGTATCCCCCGTAATTACTGCAGTTGGCGCAGCCTCTCCATAACCAATATTACCTGTATCTGTTATTATCATGACTCCAACATTTTCTACTCTATAAACAGTTCTTAAGGCAGTTTTAAAAGGTTTTTTTAATGGTGCTGAGACTTGTCCTATCTTAATCTCTTTTATTTTCATCTAATTTCCCCCTTCCCATTAAAAAGCTATAATTATTATATATTATAATATAAACATTCTTGCTATCATTAAATCTTCTATGTCCTTTGCCATATATTCTATAGTATGGGCATCAATTTGTTTTACCCCTGGATAATAACTAGCCCTTTTAGCATCTTGATGTCTTCTAAATCTTATTTCTAATTTTAGTTCTTCTGGAGTTTCTACCTGACATTTATCTCTATTTTTTAATCCCTTTATTACTCCTTCTTTAATGGATTCACAGGCTAAACTTGGATGCATATTAAAGGTGGCATCTCCTATACCAGTTTTTACTGCTACTATTTCTAGATTAGGAACTAGCTTTTTAGATTTCTCACAAAGCATTTTATCTCCTGATAAAAAAACCACGGGAACTTTATAATAAGCTGATACTAATGAATTCATCCAAAACTCTGAGGCTAATTCCCCATTAATTTTAATATATGTAGCCTTTGAAGAGTTCATAGTATGAGCAAGGGGGTTTCCGTCATCTCCTGCTGCTGAATGGTATCCAACAAAAATTGTAGCATCATAGCTTTCATCTATACCAGCCATCATAGATTCCGGTGAACTAGCCCATCCTCTAATCACTTGTACGCCTTTTGGAAGTTTAGAAATATCCAAATTTCTAGCTGAATCATGGGCATCTTTAACTACTATTTCTGTTGCCCCTGCCTCTATGGCAGCTTCACAGGCAGCTATTGTTTCCTTTGTCATCTGTTCTCTTGCCCATATATGCTCCCCATGGCCTAATTCTGTTTCATCCCAATCTGTTACTCCTGTTATTCCTTCAATATCTACACTAATATAAACTTTCATCTAATCACCTCTCTAATTTTAGTTTCATATATTATATCACTTATAAGATAATCTTGAAACACATTAATGTATTAAATAAGCAAAAAATGTGCCAAGCAAGCACTTAATAAACAAAGGAGCCTTTGAAAACCCCTTTGTTATCCTTTTAATATAAATTCTACTATTCTATATTACTTTTCCATTTTCCCCCTATCTTCATCTCAAAAATATTTAAAATACTTTTTTTATATTATATTTTAAAGATTATTCTAGATCAAGTCTATACGTATACTCATCATATATAATATCAGTATAACATTTTTTAAAAGCACCTTCTTTTTCAATATAAAATTTAAGTTTTTTTAATACTGCATTTGAACCTATATTTTCTTGTGCAACATCAGCGGTTATCTTTTTCCCTCCATTAATATGACAAAAATCAATTAGTGCTTTTATCATTTCTGTAGCGTATCCTTGATGCCAATAATTTTTATGAATGGCATACCCTAAATCCCAATGCTTTTGGTCTTCACTTGGAACAGCACTACATGTTCCAATATAATTTCCAGTTTCCTTTGAAACTGCAACAAAATAATAACAACCATCATAAATTTCTACATTCTCTTTCCATTTGAAATAGGTATCATTTGCCTTTTCACGAGGTGGGTCTGATAAATATTTTCCCATTTCATCATCTAACCATATATCCAAGCAAAAGTCAGTATCTTCTTTTTTAGTTTTTTAATAATCAATCGATTTGTTTCTAAATTTTCTATCCTCATAATTAGCACCCCTTTATAATTTTTGAAAAAATTCTATACACCTCTATTTAATGAACGAAATAATACATATATACAACAATTATTATAACTACATATCCTTGATTTCCTTTATTCTATCAAATGCATTAACTAATTTCTATTAAATTTTTAATTGAAACAAAAAATAACCCACTAGTCTTATAAACAAATCTATTACTCATTATCCAATGTGCTGAATCATTATTAGACAAGGATTTTCTTTTCCCCATAATTCTGGCAAGCACTCCAATGGTTTAAATCCCATTGATAAATAAAACTTTCTTGTACCTGCATAGTACACATCGGGATGAGATTCATCTAGAGTTTTTACTTGCAAGAATTCATATCCATTTTCTTTAGACCAATGCAAAACTTTATTAAATAAACCTTTACCAATTCCTTGTTTATGGTAATCAGGCAAAACTCCCATAACATAAATCTCAGCAGTATATTGATTGTTTTCTTTTATTGAAATAAAACCTAATGGTTTTGATTCATCGATTGCTGCAAAAAAGGGTAATTTACTACTTTCATTAATATACTCTTGTGTAGATTCTGGTATTCCAAACCAATCAGGAAGTTATTTTTATTTTTTCTTGTTTATCATGTATTTCCTTTATATTCATCTTATCACCTAATTTAAATAAATTTTGCTTTCATATCAAAGCGGGGTGTACCTGATGCCTTTGCACAGCAATCCAAAATAGGATTGTAATTCATATTATACATGATAATATATAAATGATGGGATTACTTATTAAATAAATAAAAAAAGGTGAGAAAGAATGAAAAACAAATTTAAAGAATATTTAACTACCTTTTTAAAATATATTGGTTATAGAATAATAGAAGGCAAAGGTAGCAATAAATATTTTAAAGTAAACAGTAGAAAATTTGATTTATATATAGATTTTAAAGGAAAAACATTAGAAAACAATGCGACTTATATACTGAATAATTTAAAAAGAAGAAAAAGAATTACATTTTGGCTCGGTTTTAGAGAAAATGTGGAAATTAATAATATTAATATAAATGGGAAACATCATTACAACTATAAATTACATACCATTATATTACCAATATTTGATTATAAAATTAACTATGTCGTCATTGATAAGATAAATACATGTATTGAATCTCAAAAATTGGAAGTCATAATAAATTATAGTATAAATATAGCAAATCATAGAGATGACATGTCAACTATGCTAGAAAACTACATAGCCGAAGATGAATTCCATTTATACAATTATTGGTACCCAATACTAGGTAATAGCATTAGTATTAAGGAAGTATTAAGAGGTACATTTCCAACACCAGATAAAAGTTCTTATAAAATTAACGTATCTATGTCACAGGATGGTGTTATATTTGGAGAAGGAGAAGCTAAAAAAAGATCTAACCAAAATTATATAGTTAATAATTATAAAGATGAATTAAATGATATTTTCATTTGTGGTGGAAGACTTTGTAAGGATACTACTTATATTGATAATATAAGAATTAATTTTCATTATAGATATAGTTTACGAAAAAATTATGGCAAATCTCAAGAAATATTATTTGAGGGAATAAGATATATAATAGATACTTTAAACAATTTTCACCAAGAAGAAATAAATATTTATTGCCTTCCCATTATTGCAGGGGGATATGGTTTAGACTATAGTATTATAGTAAATGAAAATTATTTTATGGATTCTGATTCTATTGATAGTAAATATAAGTATGGGTTAGTATGGCATGAATTTATTCATCACTGGTGGGGGAATAGAATATCAGGAAGTGGAGAAGGTAAATATTTATTAACTGAAGGTATGACAGTATTGTTTGAATGGCTGACAGTTAGGGATATATTAGGAAAGGATAGATTTGATTTAATCCTTGAAGATGCAGTAAAAGAAGTTTTAGAAATTACAGGTTTTGAAAAATCAATAGCTGAGGCAAACCGTATTCCACCTTTTGGCAACATAATTATTTATTATAAAGCTCCCCTAGTTCTTTATCAATTGCTTAATAAAGTTGGGGAAGATACTTTTATTGAATATTGTAGAAAATTTTTAGGAAAACCAGGCAATTATCAATGGATGGATTTTTTAACAGGATTAGAAGTATATAGTGGAATAAATTTAAATAGCTTTAATGAGAAGTGGGTTTATAAAAAAGAAATACCTTTAACAAATAAAGTAATGCACGAAATACTTATAGATAATAGGTCTGAAAGGGAAAGAAAACTTGACTTTCAAATAGCAATATTTAGAGAAAAAAAGGATTATAAAAAATTATTAAATTGGTTAATTAATAATAAACCACTAAAAGAATTTTGGAACAAGTATTACTATTATTTATGTTTATGCTATTTTGAGAATAATGACAATGAAAAGGCTAATCAGTGTATTCAACAACTTGATATTAAAAAAGGCAAAAAATATTATTGGGAGGGTATGTATCAGAAAGCAGCGTTTGAATATAAAAAAAAGAACATGGTTGAAAGTAAATTAATTATACAAAACATTTTTAGCTTCTCTTATCCAATTAAAAATTTAAGACATTTATTAATAATGTATAATGAAATAAAAAAGTGAAAAAAATGGGCTACATCTCCATAAAATCATTCTATCGGTGGAGATACAGCCCATTTAATCAAAAAGCGGAGTGTACCTAGTACCAAACCTTAGTATTCAATTCCTTAATATATATTCGGCTAAAATCCCCTATTAAAGCACTCTTGAGCAATATCTCTCCATCTCATTCCCCTACTAAAATTAGATGCAATTCTTGGATTCATGTTTTCAATCAATATTTGATGGATTCCCAGCCTTTTAATTCGTTTTCCTAATTTTGTGTATTTCTTATTTTCTTCAGCAACCATTCCCATATATACTATTGTAAATATTATTTCTATCTCTAACGCATCATTATTATATTCTTGGGATAATGTCCCAATATCATTTAGTACATTTTCATCAATTTGGCCATTTGTATTATCATAAATATTAACAAAATCATTATAGATTTTATTTGAGCTATGTACTAACGCAAGCTGTTGTAATCTAGTAAAATAATTAATGTCCAATGGGGCATGCCTTGTAGCATTGGGTCTTGTTAAATACACACACCAATCATCAAATCTTCCACTATCATACTCCAATACACTTCCATCACTAAATTTTTTAATAACCGGCATTATAAAACCTCCTGTCTTATTAATTAAAGCTACCATAGTAATAATTAAGATTACATTATTTTCATAGGCTCTTGTTCGTATTTCGACAAAAAACGGGGTGTATCTAGTACCTTTGCGCCTTTGTGCTAAAAATATGCCAAGTGCTTTGCACTTGGCATATTAGAGAAATGGAGAAGTTTAAATATTCTACTCAGACAATTCTCCCTTAAATTCCTTTTTTAAACGTATAGCAAGAATTACTGTAATAATTATTCCTAAAGCATCTGCTACAAACTGTGAATAGAAAACTCCGTATAACCCTGGTTGAAGCTCATATGGTAGTATTTTTGTAAATAGGGTTAATGAGTTTATATGGCTTGCAAAAAATCTTGGTAATGTTAATATAGCAGCTATAAGAAAGACACCCTGCCTTCCTAGTGACAAAATTGCTGCCTGTTTACTCTTTCCTAATGCCTGGAACAATGTTAGATATATTATCTGAAGACCTAAAAGCGGCCTTAAAATTCCTACTGCTATAATAAAGTCAACACCGGCTTTTATTACTTCTG
>DAIMNI010000103.1:0-4941 GCA_036720245.1 Tissierellia bacterium
TTTAGATTTTATTTCTAATAAAGTAGCTGCCATTAACAAAAATTCACTTGTTACCTCTAAATCTAATTCTTCCATCTTCTTTATATGATCTAAATACTGCTCAGTTATTTCATTTATTGGTATATCATATATATCTATTTCCGCCTTATCTATTAAATGCAATAACAAATCCATAGGCCCTTCAAAAGTTTCTAAAATAATTTTATATTCCATATACATACCCCTATTTCAAAACAGATTTAGATTAAATTAGAATAACCTCGACTGAGCCGCCGAGGTTCTAGCAATCTCTATTCTATTTTATAGTCTTTTAGAAAAAAATTCAAATATTTTATTTATTTACTGATTAATAGGGATTTTATTACCTTTTTAAACATTTCATTAAATTTTGCTTTTCCTATATTTTCTTTTGATACTAAATTTATTCTATCTATTTCTTTATCATTTATTTTGACTATTAATTCCCCAATTTTCTGACCCATTTCTACAGGACTTTCAATAAATTCTGGTAATAATATTTCTTTATTTACATTTCCTCCCTTTTCTTTAGGTATTAAAATAAAAGCATCTCTTTCTAATACTACTTCTAGATATTCTGTATTTCCCTTATGAATTGGAACCCTGCCTAAAACATCTCCTTTTCTTCCAATAGGAATGGAATCGTAATTAGCAAATCCATAGTCTAATAATCTTATACTTTCATCAAATCTAATCCTAGAAGTTTCTGCTCCCATAATTACTGCTATTAAATGTAAATTTCCTTTTTTAGCTGATGCAGATAAACAGTATCCAGCTTCCGTTGTAGAACCAGTTTTTATGCCTGTAGTACCTTCATATTCCCTTACTAATATATTGGTATTGACTAAACCTGCTATTTTATCTTTCTTTTTTCCTACGGCCATTTCATCCATATAAATAGTAAGCCAATCGTGAATCTTCTTATGTTTTAATAATTCTTGACTCATTTTAGATACATCTTTAGCAGATACATAATGGCTTTCATTAGGCAATCCAGTAGCATTGGTAAAATTGGTATTATTCATACCTAGTGTTTTTGCCTTTTCATTCATCATATTTACAAATATTTCTTCACTACCAGCAATATGTTCTGCTAGGGCTACAGATGCATCATTGGCTGATCTTAAAACTATGGCCTTGAACAGATCATCTACGGTTTGAGTTTCTCCCTCTTCTAGCCATAATTGGCTGCCTCCCATACTTGCAGCATGCTTAGATATCCTTACTTTATCTGTTGATTTTATTTTTCCACTTTCCAATGCTTCCATACCTAAAACCAATGTCATTATTTTGCTAATGCTAGCTGGCGGTAGTTTATCATTAGAATTTTTTTCATATAAAATTTCCCCAGTATTATAGTCTATAAGTATGGCAGATTTTGCTTTTATATCTAGACTATCTTCGCCATAAATAGGATTTGCAAATTGCAATATTATGCATATCAATATTAGCCAAATAAGTTTCTTATTCAAAATTCTACCTCCCGTCTATATATTTACTTTTATATTTTCCATTTGGCTATTACTTATGCAATTTATTAGAAATAAATTAGAAAATCCTAATATCCATTGGATATTAGGATTTTCTTAAAACAATTGCACTCCGTCTTTTGTAACTAGTCCATATACTAATTTTTTAGCCTTTTGATTTTTATCCCCAAGAATATACAGTTCTTTTATTTTTTTCTCTGCTTCTTGTCCCTTTTTTAAATCATTGCAATGTATAAAGGCTAATGTATCACCTATATTTACTTTATCGTCAATCTTTTTATTTAAAACTAGGCCTGCAGATAAATCTATTATAGAATCTAAAGTTTCTCTACCTGCACCTAAACTTAAAGCCACTTTTCCTATTTCCTCAGCATTTAAGGATTTTACATAGCCTTCTTTATTGCTTTTAATCTCAATTATATGCTTTGCCCTAGGTAATAAATCTGGATTTTTAATATATTCTACATCTCCACCCTGAATTTCAACAAATTCTAATAATTTTTCATAAGCTAAACCTGTTTTCACGGTTTTTTCTAATAAGAGCTTACCTTCTTCCTCATCTTCTACCCTTTTAGCTAATAATAATAATCTAAAACCTAATTCTAAGCAAAGTTCATATAAATCACTTGGTCCATTCCCCTGTAAAGTATTTATAGCTTCTTTGATTTCTAAAGCATTTCCAACTGCATTTCCTAAGGGCTCGTCCATATTAGTAATTAATGCAATAGTTTCCCTACCATAACCTTGACCTATTTCCACCATTTCCTTTGCTAAGTCTATTGCCTCATCTATATTTTTCATAAAAGCCCCACTTCCAACTTTAACATCTAATATAATGGCATCTGAACCTATAGCCAATTTTTTGCTCATAATACTAGAGGCAATAAGGGATAGATTTTCCACAGTAGCAGTTACATCCCTAAGAGCATAAAACTTTTTATCTGCTGGAGTTATATTGGCCGTCTGGCTGCATAAGCTTATTTTTATATTATTTGAATTTTGAACAAATTCTTCAGTACTTAATTCTACTCTAAAATCTTTAATAGATTCTAATTTATCTAAAGTGCCTCCTGTATGACCTAATCCTCTACCAGACATTTTTACAAAAGGTACACCACAGGCAGCAATCATAGGCCCTAATACAATAGTGGTAGTATCTCCAACACCACCGGTAGAATGCTTGTCCACTTTAATGCCATCTATATTGGATAAATCTACTGTATCTCCTGAGTTTACCATGGCCCTAGTTAAATCTAAAGTCTCCCTTTTATTCATTTTATTTAGAAAAATTGCCATAAATAAAGCCGATATTTGATAATCTGGAATATTTCCATTTGTGTAATTCTCCACAAAATAATTAATCTCTTCAGTACTTAATTCTTCGCCATCCCTTTTTTTCTTAATAATATCGTATATTCTCATATCTATCACCCCAATTATATATTGGATATTATTTCAATAATTAATTTTTCAAATTTATCCTGGACCATTAGAGAAGTTTCTATAACCTCTTCATGATTTAATGGTTTATCTAGTATTCCTGCTGCCATATTTGTTATACAGGATATACCTAATACTTTTATTCCACTATGTCTAGCGACAATAACCTCAGGTACTGTAGACATACCTACTGCTGATGCACCTAGAGTTCTAGCTAGTCTAACCTCAGATGGAGTTTCATAAGTGGGACCTGTAAACCACATATATACTCCTTTTTGTAAAGGAATGTTCAATTTTTCTCCTACTTTAAATGCCAATTTCATTAATTCCCTATCATAGGCCTTAGTCATATCTACAAATCTAGGGCCAATAGAGTCTAAGTTTTTCCCTATTAATGGGTTTTGTCCTGTAAAGTTTATATGATCTTCTATAATCATTAAATCTCCTGGAGTAAAATCCTCATTAACGCCACCTGCAGCATTAGTAACAATTAATGTTTCAATTCCCAGTCCTAATATGGTTCGAATTGGAAATACTACTTGCTCTAATGGATAGCCTTCATAATAATGAAATCTTCCCTGCATAGCAATTACATTTTTCCCTGATAATTGGCCTAATATCAATTGTCCCTTATGCCCTTCTACAGTAGATACTGGAAATCCTGGTATGTCTTCATAAGGAATTATAGTTGGGTTTTCAATTCTCTCACCTAACCCACCTAGACCTGAACCTAATACTATTCCTATTTCTAAACCTTCATTATATATCCCATTAATATAGCTAATGGCTTGTTTCATATTTTCCATATAATCCATAATTTTACCTCCTATGCTCTTGGATGTGCTTTTTGATATATATCCTTTAATTCTTCATTATCTATTGCAAAATAATACATCTGGGTCGTGGAGATGTCAGAATGCCCTAGCAGTTCCTGCACAGTTTTAATATCAGCCCCATTTTGTAATAAATGAACGGCAAAAGAATGCCTTAATGTGTGGGGAGTAATATTTTTGCCTATTTTGGATTCCTTAGCATATTGTCTTATTATTTTCCAAAACCCCTGTCTTGTTAGCCTCCCTCCACTAAAATTTAAAAATAATGCCTTTTGATTCTCATCTTTTAATACTTCTTCCCTATAATTATTAATATAATTAGATAAATATTTTAATGCAAAACTTCCTATGGGAATAACCCTCTTATTATCTTCTGATTCCCATATATGTAGATAGGCTAAATTTAAATCTAGATTGTCCAAATCTAAAGCAACTAATTCTGAAACCCTTATTCCTGTTCCATATAATAATTCTAACATAGCCTTGTCCCTAACTCCCTTAAAACTGTCTGTCTTAGGTTGAGAAAGCAATAGATTTGTTTCTTCCTTAGTTAATATGCTAGGAACCTTTTTCTCTGGCTTGGGAGATTTAAGATTAAATGTAGGGTCTTCTCTTATTAAATCCTTATTTAATAAATATTGATAAAAGCATCTAATAGATGCTAAATTTCTAGAAATAGTAGAACTAGCCTTACCAATCTTTTGCAGATGTAAAAGGTATGTAATTATAATTGTTTTATTTACTTTGGTTAAATCAGATATATTATTAATATTTAAGTATTGTATAAACTGATCCATATCCCTAGTATAGGATTCTAAAGTTCCCGCAGTCAACCTCTTTTCTTCTTTGATATAATATAAATATTCTTCCATAATTAAACTTGACATATAATTTCTCCTTTGTTCACGCCTAATATTTAGACCTAATTAAAATAATCAGCTAAAGTACTTAAAAAATTCGATGAAATAAAAGCCTCTATTAAGGTTCCAATAAGTACTATAGCAGAAAAAAATAATATTAAAAACAAATAATTAGCTATATTTGAATTATATCTATTGTTTTTAAAACCTAAATTTCTTTTTTTAATATTATTAATAGAAAAAGCCATTCCTATAGATGAAATAGAAATTATTCCAGGAATTATTAATAAATTTTGTGGT
>DAIMNI010000104.1:0-3404 GCA_036720245.1 Tissierellia bacterium
GGGCAGGTTATGAAGGCTACAAGGGGCAAGGCTAACCCTCAAATGGTCAATAAAATGGTAACAGGCATGTTAAATGAAAGATAGCAGGGTCAATGACCCTGCTTTTTTGGTAGCCATATTCAGAACATTTAAACTTGATTAAAGATTCCGACTGGTATATAATAATTATAAATATTATTTTATAGAGGAGGGATTTTATGAAAAAAAAGAAAAGGAGTTTAACAACTAAAATTTTTATTGGACTAATATTAGGATTAATTGCTGGAATTATTGTATATCAACTGCCTGCAGGAACATTTAAAGATGATGTTTTAATCAATGGCATTTTTCAATTGGTAGGCCAAGTATTTTTAAGAGGGATAATGATGATGGTAGTTCCTCTTGTATTTATTTCTCTCGTTAATGGAGCTGCTAGTATGGGAGATGTAAAGAAATTAGGTAGGGTAGGTGTTAGAACTATTTTATTCTATTTGGTTACTACTGCTTTAGCTGTATCCATTGCTTTGGCATTAGGGTATTTCTTAAAACCAGGTACCGGGTTAGATCTAGAGGCTATCGAACAGGTTGAGACTACCGCTAGTGAAAAAAAACCTTTGGTGCAAATATTATATGAAATGATTCCTAAAAATCCAATTGCAGCTATGAGTGAGGGAAATATGCTGCAGATCATAGTATTTGCCATAATAACGGGAATTGGACTATCTGCATTAGGAGACAAGGCGAAGACCATCATTCAAATTTTTGAGCAGCTAAATGAGTTGGTGATGAAGATGGTAGGTTATGTTATGTTAATTGCTCCTATTGGAGTATTTGGTTTGATTGCCAAAACCTTTGCAACAGTAGGATATTCTGCATTAGTACCTTTATTAAAATATGTAGCAACAGTTTATATTGGCCTTATTATTCATGCGGGACTTGTATATTCAGGAATGCTAAAGGGTTTTACAGGATTAAGCCCAAAGAAATTTTATAAAAAGTTCGCACCTGCTATGTCTGTAGCCTTTTCTACTGCTAGCAGCAACGCCACAGTACCTATTAATTTAGAAATAACTGAGAAAAAATTAGGAGTATCTAAAAATATAGCTGCTTTTACTATCCCTCTTGGGGCTACAATAAATATGGACGGGACGGCTATTATGCAAGGAGTAGCCACATTTTTCATAGCCCAAGTCTATGGAATACCATTAGGAATAGGGGGCATACTAACAGTGGTTTTAACAGCCACGTTAGCATCTATTGGAACTGCTGGGGTACCTGGAGCAGGAGCCATTATGTTATCTATGGTACTACAATCAGTTGGACTACCTATAGAAGGGGTTGGTTTAATCATGGGAATAGATAGATTAGTAGACATGGGAAGAACCACCGTTAATATTACTGGAGATTCTGTCTGTACAATAATAGTAGCAAAGAAAGAAGGAGAATTAGACGAATCAGTATTTAATTCAGATTCAAAATCATTAGCAAAATAAGCTTAAAAAGGATGGGGTTTCTATTTAGAAACCCCATCCTTTTTCTTTTCCTTTTCTCGATAATATGGACAATCTTTTAAAGGTGTACCAGAAGAATAGGTTATATGTTTTAAGGTACACAAGCCTTCTTCTTCATAAACACATTTTTCAGAACAAGGAATAATCAAGTTTTTTTCCTCCTTTAGTCCATGCCAGTGTCTATTATTCTAACCAAATTTTAAATAAATATGAAAAGGGAAAACAAAAAGTGTATCCAAAGTGTATTAAAAGTGTTTGTATTTTGATATAATATATTTAAATTGCAAATATGAAAAGGATTGATTAAGGGGGATTTTGATTATGGAGATAGGAAAGTTACCAAATGAAGTATTACAGAAAATCGTTTTTGATAATATAACTAATAAAAGGAAGGAAGTTTTAGTAGGAGCAGCTGTTGGCGAAGATAATGCTATTATAGACTTTGGTAATGAGGTTTGTGTACTATCCACAGACCCTATAACAGGAACAACTCAAGAAATAGGGAAACTTGCAATCCATATATCCTGTAATGATGTGGCAAGCAGTGGAGCAAAACCTATAGGAGTACTTTTAACTATTATGGCACCACCATCTACAACAGAAGAGGATATTCAATTGATAATGAAAGAAGCAGGAGAAGCATCTAAAGAGTTAAATGTAGAGATAATTGGAGGCCATACGGAAATCACCGATGCAGTAACTAGAGTAGTTATATCTACTACGGTCATTGGAAAGCAAAAAAAGGAAAATGTCATTGATCCGAAAAATACTAAAATAGGGGATAAAGTCCTTATGACTAAATATGCTGGCATTGAAGGCACTTCAATTATTGCAAAGGAATTGAAAGGCTATTTAGAAGATAAATTAAGTATTGATAAGATAAAAGAAGCTCAAGACATGGGTACACTTTTGTCTGTTGTAAGAGAAGGTGCCATATGTGGAGAAATTGGAGTAGATTATATGCACGATATTACTGAAGGTGGAGTATTAGGTGCAGTTTGGGAGGGGGCCATAGCCACAAATAAGGGAATTAAAATATATGAAGATTTGATTCCTATGAAAGAGGTTACAAGAAAAATTTCCTCTATTTTAAATATCAATCCTTATAGATTAATTTCTAGTGGTAGTATGCTTATAATAGCAAGTGAAGACAAGGTCCAAAGGATTGAAAAAGAGTTAAAAAAAGAGGATATAGAAGTAACCATTATTGGGGAAGTCATAGAGGATGGAGTTTATATGGTAAGAAATAGCAAGATGGAAAATATTTCATCCCCATCTAGTGATGAGCTATATAAAGCCTTATCCATAAGGGGTTAAATATTACATTATCATTACAAAAGCTCTATTTCGTTGACATAATAACTAATGAAATGATATAAATAAAATAGGCACAGTAAAATAAGTAGTAGAGTATGTGGAAAGGGGTAATGAAGATGAAAAAATGGGAAGCTGCTTTAACCCTTTTGATGATTCTAGTATTTATTAGCTCACCGGGATTAGCAGCTAACAAGAATAATAGTATTTTGATAAGTATGGATGGAAAAAGATACACGGTAAAAGAGGTACCAGTAGTTATGGATGGACAAGCTATATACTCTGATGCCCCTGCATTTATTCATCCTACAAATGATTATACCTTAGTCCCTATTAGGTTTATAGCAGAAAGATATGGAGCTAATGTGAATTGGGATCAGAAAAGCAAAACTGTGGTGGTTAATCAAAAGGGTAAAGAAATAAAGATGACCATCAATAGCAAAGATGTATATATTAATGGCAAGAAAAAGGTATTAGATGGTGAAACGACTCCTAAGCTTGTAACTTTTTCAAATAAGGATTCAAGAACTATGGTTCCTTTAAGATTTATTTCGGAAACTTTAGGATATGAAGTTGGGTGGGACAATAATAAGAAAGTCC
>DAIMNI010000104.1:3484-4824 GCA_036720245.1 Tissierellia bacterium
TATAGAAAAAGGAAGTACCAATAAACCAAAGGTAAAAATAAATGGGACCAAGAATTTAAAATATTCTACAAAAACATTAGAAAACCCTAATAGATTAGTAATAGATATTGATGATGCAAGGCTAAGCCTTAAGGATAATATATCCTTTGAAAATGGAGTAGGTAGCATTAATGTAAACAGTAATCTTATAAGCAAAATAGACGTATCGCAGTTTTCCACTACACCAGATAAGGTAAGAATAACAATCCATTTAACTGAGAAGGCAAATTTTGATATAGTTACTTCTGATGATGGAAAGTCTTTAATTTTATCCTTTGTAAAAAAAGTGGGGAAAATAGAAAAAGAAATTATAGATGGGAAAGAGGCTCTTGTTATTCATAATGAAGGCAGACCTGAAACTAAGGTTATGAAATTTAACAATCCAGAAAGGATAGTCTTGGATTTAATGGATTCCTCTTTAGAAGGGGGAAATTACCTAGAATATGATTATAATGTAGGATTTATAAAAAAGGTGAGAGTATCTCAATTTACACCAGATAATCTTTATAAACCTAATGATAGAATAGTTAGAGTGGTTTTAGATGTTAAGAAAGGTATAAATGATCCTAACGTAAAAATTGATACATATGATAACAAAATTGTTATTATTCCTGAGACTAGTATCTGGGAAATAATTAACTATTCCACTGAAGGGAATAATAGATTAGTGTCAATTAATGCTAATAAGGAAACAGATTATGATGTAGAATATGATAGCTATGGGAAAACTATGACCATTAGTATTCCATCTAAGAACATAGATTTAAAGGAAGATTATCTAAGTATAAAAGATGGGCTTATAAATGATATTTCAGTGAAAGAAATAGGAGATAGTACCAAGATAATTATAAACTTTAGAAGGGGTATCGATTATACAATATTATCAAAGACTAAAGACAGAAAAATAACTGTGAAGATAAAAAGAGATGAAAATGTAAAACCCTCTGATAGAGTTATAGTAATAGATCCAGGTCATGGCGGCAAAGATCCTGGAGCAGTTCAAAATGGAGTTAAAGAAAAAGATATAAATTTAAGTGTATCACAAAAACTTGATGCAGGATTAAAGACTGAAGGCTATACTACAATAATGACGAGGGATACAGATACTTTCATAGAATTAAAGGATAGAGCAAAAATTGCAAACGATGAGCAAGTGGATATATTTATAAGTATTCATTCTAATTCTCACACAAATGGAGATATAGATGGTATCCAAGTATTATATAATACATCAAAGAAAGATGCAGATAGCCTGTCTCTAGCAAATACGATAATGGATGAATTAGTTAAAGGAACAGGAG
>DAIMNI010000105.1:0-235 GCA_036720245.1 Tissierellia bacterium
AAATAATATAAAGTTATTAGAAGAATAAGATGGCAAGGGGACGTTTTGATTGCCATATTGATGTAGGATTTAAGAATGGGGGTTGTTTTTCAATGGATATTGAAGCAATAGAAAAATATTATCTATTAAATGGAGAATTAAAATCTACGGAGGATGCTGAAATATTTCAAAAGATACAAAAGCCTATATACGAAGTGATTAGAATTCTCCATTTAATAGATAATATTTTTCTATT
>DAIMNI010000105.1:245-4818 GCA_036720245.1 Tissierellia bacterium
ATACGAAGTGATTAGAATTATAGATGAAGAACCTCTATTTTTAGAAGGACATTTAGAAAGAATGAGAAAATCCGCTAAATTAGTAGATTGTAAAATCCATAGAACTAATGATGAAATTCAAAAAGATATAAAAAAGCTTATAAAAGAAAATGAAATTAAAAATTTAAATGTAAAATTAATTTGTGCAGATGTGGAGGATATGGGGCAAGTGTTTTTAGTATTTTTAATAAAATCCTTTTATCCGCCAGAAGAATATTATGAAAAAGGTATCCATACCACTTTATTTCACTACGAAAGACAAAATCCCAATGCTAAGGTTCAAATAGGGGATTTTAAAATGGAAGTGGCTAAAAAATTAGAAAGTGAAAAGGCCTTCGAGGCATTATTAGTAAATAAATCTGGCTATATTCCAGAAGGTAGCAGATCCAATATGTTTTTCGTAAAAGGAGATAAACTATATACAGCTCCTAAGGGAGATGTATTATTGGGGATTACACGAAAACACATATTTCAGGTATGTGAAGAATTAGGAATAGAAATTATAGAGGAAAATATTCACGTGGGAGATTTGAATAAATTAGATGGAGCATTTATGACAGGCACTTCTGTAAATGTACTGCCAATATCCACCATAGACCATATTAAATTGGATTCCATAAACAATAAAATGATAAAAGAAATAAACAATGGATATGTAAATAAAATGATGAAATATATAGAGAAGAACCAATAGGTGGCAAACAAGATGTCTTTTTGCCACTATAATCTAAATCAAATATTGAGAGCTGTGCTCAATATTTGATTTTTTTTATTTTCACTATTGACAATCTGAAAATATTAGTATACTATATGCTTAATACACTATAACATCATTACTCTGGAGGTGAAAATATGAATTTTGATGACAATCTTCCTATTTATATTCAAATAATGAATTTAATAAAAAGTGATATAGTGTCGGGAGAGCTAGGTGGAGGTGATAAATTGCCATCAGTAAGGGAGTATTCAAAAGAATTAAAGGTAAATCCAAATACAGTACAAAGGACTTATCAGGAATTAGAAAGAGAAGGATTAGTTTTTACTCAAAGGGGAATGGGTACTTTTGTAACAGAAGAAATCAGTATAGTTAAAAATTTAAAAAAGGATATGGCAGCAGGAATAATTCGCAGCTTTTTGGAGGATATGAAAGGGCTTGGATTTAATACTGAGGAAATAGTAAATATATTATCTGAATGGATAGAGAAGGAGGAGAAAAATGACTAATATAGTGGAGACTAAAAATCTTAGTAAATCTTATTTTAACAAAAAGGCCTTAGATAATTTAAATTTAAAAATAGAATCAGGAAAAGTGGTAGGCATATTAGGGCCTAATGGCAGTGGGAAAACCACATTACTTAAAATTCTAACAGGCCTATTAAGACAAACTAGCGGAGAAGTTAAAATTGATGGGCAGGACATAGGAGTATATACTAAATCTATAGTATCCTATTTACCAGATAGGAATTTTCTATATAATTGGATGAAAATTGAGGATGCCTGTGAATTATATAAGGATTTTTATTCTGATTTTGATGAAAAGAAATTTGAAGAATTACTTAAATTTATGAAATTGGAAAAGGATATGAAAATTGACACCCTTTCTAAGGGGATGCACGAAAAATTAAATTTATCTTTGGTATTATCTAGAAATGCCAAAGTATATATTTTAGATGAACCAATAGCAGGAGTAGACCCAGTAGCAAGGGATCAGATTTTAGATGCTATTATAAACAATTATAATGAAAAAAGCTCCATGCTAATAACTACTCATTTAGTTAGGGATATGGAAAATTTATTTGATGAGGTAGTATTTTTAAAAGAAGGAAATATTATACTAGAAGGAAATGCTGAAGCCTTAAGAGAAGAAAAAGGCAAACAAATAGACGATATCTACAAGGAAATATTTGGATAATAGGAGGGATAATATGGGTAGATATATTAAATATGAAATAAAAGGTTCTTACAAATTTATATTAGGAGTATTAGCTTTAGTTCTAATACTTACAACAGGGATTTATACCTATGCAAATAATACAAATGGAGGGTCAGCCCTTGGAGGATCATTTATTGGTCTATCTGTTTTAGTTATATTTGGTACATTGCTTGCTACTTTTATATATATAGTAGGTTCTTTTAGAAAAGAATTATATGAAGATAGAGGCTATTTAACCTTCACATTGCCATTAACAGGTCATGAAATACTAGGAGCGAAATTAATAACAGCTACAATATGGTTTTTATTATTAGGGATAGTTATTATAGGATACAATATAATTATGGCACTGAATTTAGATATAGTAAAAGAATCCCTAGATGGGATAACTGTAACAGTTAGGGCACTTCCTGATATTTTAAATAAGGGAACGGTAATAACCATTATTTCAATGTTCTTAGGCGGAATTTCTACACTAATACTAATTTATCTTTCCATGGCCCTTGGAAGAGTAACTCTTAGGAATAAAAAAATAGGTGGCTTTTGGTTTATAATATTTTTAGCATTATCTATAATAGTGGGAATAGGCCAGACAAAAATTATTACACTAGTGCCTTATTATTTAGATTTAAATACATTTAAAATCGTATCATATGAATCTTTTATAAATGAAATAGGATATATGGGTATAGATATATTTAAATTTAATGATGCTGCACTTTTAACAGGTAATGGGACAGATCTTATATTAAATATAGCTGGATTTATATATATGATAGGCATAATGGTTTTAAATTTCTTATTAACTGGTTATATAATAGAAGATAAAATTGATCTATAATACAAATGGCAAACGTTGGGGACGGGTCTTTTCATTTGAAATCAAATGAAAGGGACTGTCCCCTTTATTTGATAATAAAAATCCTATATACTGCATATAAATAAGGTATAATATGAATATGGGGTGAAAATATGGATAAAAAATTATCTTTAGTGATTATAATATTTTTTATATTTTTATTAGGTTTTATAACTTTAGTTCTAACCAGTGAATATAAAAATATGAATAATTTAAAAATAGAATATCCAGATATATCAGTAGAGGCGTATAATTATAGAAAATTAAATTTAAATGTATGGGCTATAAATTTAGTATTGAAATTTTTAATTCCACTATTATTTTTGACTACAGGCTTGTCTAAAAAAATAGGAGCATTTGCCAAAGGTAATGGGCGGGGACTATTTTTAACAGGTTTTATTTATATTATTATATTTTTACTAATTGATTTAGCATTATCATTTCCTTTAGATTTTTATAGCTCTTTTATAATCAAACATAGATTTGGTCTATCTAACCAAAGTATAGGAAGGTTTTTAGAATTAATGTTCAAATCCTTTGCATTAAACACCTTAGTATTTGCATTATTTATATGGTTTCCCTATGCTTTAATATATAAGTATCCCAATAGATGGTGGCTTTATATAGGCCTAATTTCCATACCAGTAATTATCTTTATAAATTTCATATCTCCCATGTATATAGCACCTATGTTTAACAAATTTACAGCCATAGAAGATAGTGAATTAGGAAAGGATATACAAGTGCTTTTGAAAAAAGCTGGTATAGAAGGTGCTGAAATTTATGAAGTAGATAAAAGTCGGGATACAAAGGAAATGAATGCTTATATGACAGGGCTATTTAAGTCTAAGAGAATAGTATTGTGGGATACTACTATAGAGAAATTAAATAGAAGAGAAGTATTGTCCGTTACAGCTCATGAAATAGGTCATTATGTAAAGGGGCATATTTGGAAGGGAATTATTTTAGGTGGATTAGGTACAATAATATTGATGTATTTAGTATATAAAACTTCCAATTGGATACTTTTAAAATCCAATGGCAGTTTTGGATTTAATAAATTATGTAATATAGCCTCTATACCCCTAATTATATTGGTACTAAACTTTTATACATTCTTCTCCTCTCCAATAGATTCCTATATTTCAAGATATATGGAAAAAGAATCAGATGCCTATGAAATATATTTAACAGAAGATAGTGAAGCAGCTATATCCACTATGCTAAAACTATATGAAGAAAATCTAGGATTACCAAGGCCAAGTAATATATTTAAAATTTGGTATCATAGTCATCCTACAGCCGAAGAGAGGATAGAGTTTTTTAGGGGAAAATAAATATTGGTACCTGGTACTTACTTACTGACTTATTGCATTAAAAAAGGATAGGGACTGTGTCCTATCCTTTTAATTCACAATTTTCCCGAAGGGAATTAGTTGTGCCTACTACTTAAATCACTTAAAAGTTCCTCCGTCAATTTATTTACATCCTCTATTTTATCATGCAATTGTCTAAACTTTTTCGATAAATTCTCATCTTTAACCATAGCTAAATCATTAGATACTAGCATTATATTAATACTATTTAAATGCTCTGTATTTTCCCAATTGTTTTCTTCAATTTTTCTAGTTTGACTTAATATTTCCCCTATGCTTCTTGGACTTTCCATATTGTTTACCCTCCTTTAATATTATAGACAGTGCTTAGATTGCAATTCATTATTATTATGTAACAATAGGAGA
>DAIMNI010000019.1:0-32001 GCA_036720245.1 Tissierellia bacterium
CTGCTTAAGTTGTTTTTATTATTTCCACTGTCTACTTGACAGGGTGCTGTTCATAAACGATGGGGATACATTATTATTTTTAGATGAAAATCAAACTGTAGAAAAGCAGCTAGAGGTTCTTAGAAATACCTCCGATGATGTAAAGTATAATAAATATAGTATTCTGGATAAAAAGGATGTAGAGGAAGACATAGACTTCTGTTTTCAAATCTTAAAGGATTGTTATGCAGGCTACATTCCAAATGGAGGAGAAGAAAAGTTTGAGGCTATAAAAATATCCATAAAAAATGAAATTCCAAATGAAATTAGTACAATAGAATTTGAGGAAATTTTAAAATCTAATATGTCCTTTGTAGAGGATGCTCATTTTATGATTGGTGAAGACATCAATTTCATAACTAATCCTTGGTATATAGCATACAATATTAATATTGGAAAAGATAATAAAGGTTATTATGATCTATCAAATGGGAAATATATTAAAAATAAAGATGAAATAGAACCTATTTTAAGGCCAAGCCTGTCAGAAGATAATAAACTTCAATACAAATTATTTTCCCAGGATCCAATGGGGTTTCCACTAAAAATTGAATATAAAGATGGAGGAACTTTGGATCTAAAATATACTTCCATTTATTCAAAATATAATATGAATAATGATGTGAATTTTAAGGAATTTGGAAAAGTTCAATATTTAAAATTTCCTAGATTTTTTCATCCCAATGAGGGGAGTAAAATAAAAAAAATTTTAGATGCAGTAGATAAAATGTCAAAAGCAGAATATGGTATATTAGATTTAAGAGGAAACCCAGGTGGTAATGGAATTCTAGTAGATCAAATTTTCCAGCATTATACTGGAGAAAATGTACTTTATTCTAGTGATGTAATTAATATACTAAATCCTGATGCGTTTGAAGACTCGGAGAATGGACAAACATGGGAAGAATATATTAAATATAGTAATGCTGAAATATATGATGATAATCATACTATAGAAAGACATAGTGATAAAACAATCCATAAAGATGGACTACTTATAGTTTTAACTGATGGTAGTACGGCCTCTGCTGGGGAAAAATTAGTAGATGCTTTTCACCATTTAGACAATACTATTTTCATTGGAATGCCAACTATGGGATGTGCAAACGGTTCAATGTTCTGTGTATTACCCATGAAAAATTCTGGAATTAATTTTACCTTCGGGAATACTTGGAATGTATTTCATAAGGATTATTTTCAAGAATATAGGGGGTTTTTACCAGATATATGGATTTCAGATGTAAATGTAGAAAAGTTAGCAGAATTATTAAATAGTTATTCTGATTAATGAAATTGTTTCATGTGAAACATGATTAATAATCTAAGATACAGCAGTATATAAGTATGTATTAGGACATTTGTAGTCCTGACTTAACCACATATTGTATAGCAGGAAACGAAAAGGGGATATGATCTATGGAAAAGACTAAAAACATGTTTAGAATGGCATTATTTCCAACAATAATGGCAATAATTTCTTTTATATTATTTCTAGTAGCATATTTATTTGTAACCGTAAGAGCAATTAAACCATACTATCTGATGGGTTTAATATTTGGGGTACCTTTTATCTGTTTTAGTATAGTCGCTTATTTTGCGACAAAAGGAAAATTAATAAATGCTATTTCATATATAATAACAATTCTTTTGATTGTTGTTTCTGTATTTATAATGTTTGTTACATTTACTTTCATATCGATTGACGCAGCAACAACAGAAATAACAGATATAGAAATGTATGAAAGGGTTTTAAATGTAAAAAAGTATCCTGAAAATTCGTTAATAGATTATTTTCCTGAGAAAATTCCTGATAATGCAGAAAATATTGCATTTAGATATAATCCTGCTTTTATGCAGGGGGGTGAAAATTTTGATTTAAAATTTAAAATAGATTCAGACTCTATTAATAATTACATTAGGGAATTTTCACAACAAGCAAAATGGATAGGAAAAGTAAATGATAGTGAGGCTGAAAACAATGGCGTAGCCTTCGCTTCATTTCATGCTTTAGGCTATGATGAATTACCTAAAGATTTTGCAATTTATTTAATTGGAAGTAGCCCTTATAAGTCGATGGATTGGAATCATGGTCAATTAAGTCTTGTTGCTATTAGTAAGATTAGAAATGAGATAATATTTTTAGCTGAGAATTGGTAGTTTTTGTAAAATATTAGTAGTTTATATACAATAAAACTGGGCAGGCATAAAACCCTGTCCCTGCTAAGAAATACAAGATATATTAAATAGGGGGGTTAATATGTGGCTAAAAGAACTTATATCTTTAGTGGTGTTTAGTAGTGTTTTCGATATTGTTTTATCTCATTTATTAAAAACTAAGCCACAATTATTTTCACCACTGTACAGAATAACTGGGAAGTGGAGAGGTAAAAAGATTTACAAATGGACGTCTTTTATAATTATATTGATACCCTTTGCTGTAATTAGTGTCTACCTAGATTTTAATTATATTCTCGATGGAATTATCGTTGGATTTATTCTAACCATATGTGATATAGCCTTTAGAGAACCGAAAATAGTTAAATAATTTAAAATAAAACATCAATAAGGCAGGTGTAAATTATGAGAAGAAAAGATCGAGAAATGGGCAAAAAATTTGGCATGGAAGTCATAGACAAATCAATATATGGAATTATTTCTATGATTGATGAAAATAATGAGCCTTATGGAATCCCACTTTCCATAGTAAGGGATGAAAATATTTTATATTTCCACTCAGCTATGGATGGAAAAAAGGTTAAGATATTTGAAAAAAACTCTAATGTCAGTGTGGCTTTTATAGGAGAAACAAAAATTCCAGAAAATTATACTAAAGATGAATTAGATGAAATAGCAAAAGATGAATCTAAAGCGGCACTACTGACAAGCAATGTCTTTACAACAGAATATGAATCAGCAGTTGTAAAAGGAAGAGTAAAATTAGTAGAAAATGAAGAAGAAAAAATTAAAGCCATGAAACTTATATGTGAAAAATATACTCCAGCAAAGATGGATTATTTTAATATGGCTATTAAAGCAGGATTAAAAAGAACTAATGTATATAAAATAGAAATAGAAGAGATCAAATCCAAAAGGAAAAAATATGATATAAATGGAGAAGAAATGAAATGGGGGATTGCCTATGGCGAAGGTTAAAAATATTTTTAATATTGAATTCGAAGAAGAAGATATTCAAAATATGCAATCATTGGATGGAGTTTTTGCACTATTATATTATTTATATTATATGATTTTAATATTTTGTTTCGGATTAATTATGTTTAATACAGATATATATGTTAATTGGGGTAATAATTTCATAAATGGGAGTATGTATAGATTTATCTTTTATGTTCCAATTACTATATTAAGTATATTGCCAATTATATTTATAATTCAATTTCGAAAACAAAGTATCAGTTCTTTAGGAATTAGAAAAGCAAATGTAGTAAAATCTATATTTTTAGGAATTCTATTTAGCCTACCTTTTCTTATTCCCAATATTAAAAATGGAATAATATATAATTATGAATTTAAAAATGTGGAATTTCTAATATGGGACTTTTTATATTTCCTAATATCTATAGCCTTAGTAGAGGAAATTATATTTAGAGGTTTTATTCAAATAAGAATAAGGGGAATCATTAAAGATAAGTGGTTAAGTATTTTAATAGTAGGAATTATGTGTAGTATCATGCATATTCCTTTTCAAATGATGAATTCAAATTTATCCCTAGTTGAGTTTATTGATATGACATATCTTATAAAATTAGTAATTATGCACATTTATTTTGTTTATATATATACAAGGGATAATAATATAATTGCACCTATTGTTGCTCATACAATAATTAATTTTAGTAAATATCTATTTATATGAAATTAAAAGGTTGGAAATAGGTCTTATAAGTCGATGGATTGGAATCATGGTTAATTAGGCCTTGTTGCTATTAGTAAACTTAGAAATGAGATAATAGTTTTGGCTGAGGACTGGTAGTTTTTATGAAATATAAATGAATTTTACTGGATGGTGGTTAAGGATGTTCAACATGAAAGTATATAGCTGGAAAACATTGATTGTTACAATTTTAATTTGTGGAGCAGCTATTATCTCCCAAATCAAAAACATAATGGCAGGCGATGCATTTTCCTGGTTTTATTTAATATTTTGGATTTATCTTACATTTAAAGGACTTTGGGTGTCGTTCACTAGGGAGGGATATGAAGATGATTGGTTTAGAGAAGTGGTGCATAGCAAAGCTACTAGAAAGCTTTTTGGCTCATGGGCTCCTATTATCACATGGGGAGGGCTTATTATAATTATTATAGGAGGAATAATTGCTAAATTCATACCTGCTTCAAAGTACCTTCCTATTGCTCTTTTGTTTATAGGCCTAATTTATAATATTGTGATTGCTATGCTGATAAGGAAACAGACTAAAATAGAGAAAAAAGACTATTTTTATTAACTGTTTCACATGAAACATTTTTACAAAATAATCTAAAAACATTTCTTTTTTTCTTCCTAATCTGATATTATATAATAAAAGCACATAATAGGAGTGTAAAAAATGGCACGGATAATTACTATATTTAATCAAAAAGGTGGAGTTGGTAAAACCACCACCGTAATAAATCTAGCTGCAGCCTTAGGGAAACTAGAGCAAAAAATATTAGTAATAGATATAGATCCTCAGGGCAATGCAACTAGTGGTTTAGGTATAGATAAATCTAGTTTAGAATTATCTATTTATCATGGTTTAATAAATGGAGTAGCCTTAGATAATTTAATTTTAGAATCCTCTGCAGAAAATGTAGATATAATTCCTTCTAATGTAGATTTAGCAGGGGCAGAAATTGAGCTTATAGAAATAGAAGAAAGGGAATTGATATTAAAAAAGTCTATTGAAGCTATAGAAGATAAATATGATTATATATTTATAGACTGCCCACCATCTTTAGGACTATTAAGTATAAATGGTTTAACTGCATCTCAAAGTGTTTTAGTTCCCATTCAATGTGAATACTATGCCCTAGAAGGTGTTAGTCAATTAATGGATACTATTATTTTAGTTAAAAAAGGCTTAAATCCAGAATTGGAAATTGAAGGGGTAGTCCTTAGTATGTTTGATGGTAGAACTAATTTATCTATTCAAGTTGTAGATGAGGTGAAAAAGTATTTTAAAGGTAAAGTATATACTTCTATTATACCTCGTAATGTAAGATTAGCAGAAGCCCCATCCTATGGATTATCTATTATAGATTATGATTCTAAATCTAAGGGTGCTGAAGCTTATATGGAATTAGCTGAGGAATTTTTATATTTGAGGGAAGAGGTGATGATTTAAATGTCTACTAAAAAGAGAGGACTAGGTAAGGGATTAGCTGCATTGTTACCAGATGAATCTATATCAGATTTATTAGAGGAAGATTCGGATAAGGAATCCGTATTAAATATCGATATAAATTTAATAGAACCCAATAAAGGTCAACCAAGACGACAATTTGGAAATGAATCTTTAAAAGAATTAAGTAGGTCTATTAAAGAATTTGGCATTATTCAACCTATAGTAGTTAGAAAAAAAGAAGATAAATATGAAATTATAGCAGGGGAAAGACGCTGGAGGGCTGCAAGAGATGCTGAATTAGAAAATATTCCTTGTATTGTTAGAAAAACAGATAATAGGGAAGCTATGAAACTTGCCCTAATAGAAAACATACAGAGGGAAGATTTAAATCCTATAGAAGAGGCATTAGCTTATAAATCTCTAATGGAAGAATATAAGCTAACTCAGGAAGAATTAGCAAGGGATATTGGAAAAAGCAGATCTTATATAGCTAATACTATAAGACTTTTGAATTTAGACGATGAAATTTTAGAAAATATTCAGGAAGGCAAATTAACTGCAGGTCATGGAAGGGCATTATTATCTATATCAAATAAAAAAGAAAGATTAGAAACTGCCAATGCCATAATAAATGATAAAATAAACGTAAGAGATGTTGAGAATATAGCAAAGAAAACTAAAGGAATAAAATCCAAATCCAAGGCTAAAATTACAAAAGATCCTTTTATTACAGATATTGAAGAAAAACTAATGAGAAACTTAGGTACTAAAGTGAATCTAATTCCAAAAAAATCTGGGGGGAAAATAGAAATAGAATTTTATAATGATGAAGATTTAGAAAGAATAATAGAAATTCTGTCGGAATAATATTAATAATGTTTCACATGAAACATAAAGGGAGTTGGCCTAATGGAAGTTAATATATATCAAGTAGATGTATTTACAAATCAAGCATTTGGGGGAAATCCAGCAGGAATTGTTCCAGATGCTAGGGGATTAAGTGATACAGATATGCAAAACATTGCTAGGGAAATGAATATTTCAGAAACTGTGTTTATTATTCCAATAGATGAAAGTAATTATAGGGTCCGATTTTTCACTCCTATTTCAGAGGTAGACTTATGTGGCCACGGCACTATTGGAGCCTTTTACACTTTAGCACATATGGGATATATACCAAGTATTAATAATGGGATAAAAAAAGTATATCAGAATACAAAAGCGGGGAAATTAGCAGTAGAAATATTTTTTAAAAATGGCAATGTAGAAAAGGTCTTAATGGAACAGGCTAAGCCAAGAGAAATAAATAAGATAAAAGATATTAATCCACTATTAGAATGTTTTAATATTGAAGAAAAGCATATTGGCATAGGGGATGAATTTATAAGCCCTAAAATTATATCTACAGGTCTTCCAGATATAATTTTACCTTTAAAAGAGAAAAGTACATTGGATAATTTAAATATTAATTTAGAAAAATTATCTATACTGTCCAAAAAATTAGATGTAATAGGTGTACATGCTTTCTATTTACCAGAAAAGGATTCTAATAAGGTTTATACAAGAAACTTTGCTCCTTTAGTTGGAATAAATGAGGAGGCGGCTACAGGCACATCTAATGGAAGTTTAATATACTTTTTAGAAAAGGAAGGATACATTATTAATGGAGAGATTATTTCCTTACAAGGGGAAAGTCTCAATAGACCTTCTAATATATATTGTAAGATAGAAAAATTAAAGGACGATTATATAGTTAAAGTAGGGGGACAAGCTAAAATAGTCTTAGAAGGTGTAATATGTATATAAACCAACCGTATTTGGTTGGTTTATTTTAACTTTAATATAGCTAATATAATTAATATTATCCCTGCTAACCAAGAAAGATCAATCTTAGATTTTTCTACAAAAGATTTACCCAAAAGTAAGCCACTCCAAATGGCTATTAGACCCATAGTTAAAGCAGCAAACAATATAGAAATAATATTTACACTTAATATCCCAGAGCCAAATCCAATGGCTAAGGAATCTAAGGATAGTGCAAGGGCTAAATACAATGCCTCTTTTGAACTAAGATTTTTAGAATTATCCATATCTGCTTTAGTTTCATCTATATAAACTTCTATAATAAAAGAAATATTAAATAATTTTAATTTTAACCTTCCATTTTTTTCTTTTTTCCTCTTTAAATAGCTTTTAACAAAGGACTCAAATAAATAATATACGCCAATGCTCATTAAAATTAAAAAGCTAATAATAATTGTAATCTTATCTGGCAATATTCTACCTAAAAAGCTCCCTAATAAAAGGGAAATTATAAGAAAAAAGGCACATATAGAATCAATTATCATTATAGATTTAAAGGGAATTTTAATTCCATTGGTTCCATAAGCAATACTTGCCACAAAAGCATCTAGGGATAGTGCTAGCACCAATAATATTGTTTCCACCTGATACACCCCTTAATTTACAACTTCATTGTAATTTTTAATCACTAATATATTATTCTTAGGTAAATTAATTGTTACAGAGAATAATCTGTAATATAAAGTTTAGACCAAGTATAAATATATAATAAAAGCCGTTCTTTAAGGGGAGAGTATTATGGGAATATCAGGAACATTATTTTTATTTGTTTTAGGTTTAATAATGACTATAAAAGGTGGAGATTGGTTTGTTGATGCCTCTATATGGATAGCAGAGAGGACGGGCATATCCTCTGGAATTATAGCCGCTACTATTGTCAGTGTTGCCACAACTTTACCTGAGCTTTTTGTATCTACAGTGGCTAGTAATGAGGGCTTTTCTGAGATGGCAGTTGGTAATGCACTAGGTTCTTATACCTGTAATATTGCATTTATTATAGGTTTATGTGCATTAATAAAACCAATAGAAATAAAGGATAATTTTTTTGGTATAAAGGCAGTAATGATGTTAACCAATCTGTTTATTTTTTTTATATTTTCAAAGGATGGAATAATTGACAATAGGGAAGGCTATTTTCTATTGATTTCAATAATACCATTTATAATAATCAATATATTTGAGTACAAGCAAGGTAATAGGGACAAAAATAAAAGAAAGAAAAATACTATTAGTAAAAAGGGCATAGCCCTAAATGGTATAAAATTTATTATAGGAGGTGCCTTGATAATATATGGTGCCCATATACTGGTAGATACAGGCGTAGAAATAGCAAATATTCTTAGAATTCCAAAGCAGGTAGTAAGTCTTACTCTACTTGCAGCGGGTACATCTTTGCCAGAATTAGTAACCTCTTTAATTGCTACTATTAAAAATCAACAGAGCATTTCCATAGGAAATATTTTAGGTGCAAATATATTAAATTTGTCTATAATTATGGGGGCATCTCAAGTAGTATCAGACCACGGTCTAAGAATATCCCATCAAACCTTATTTTTGGATATCCCAATAGCCTTATCCGTAGGTTTGATTTTTGCACTTACAGGATTAATAAAGGGGAAAATCAATAGATCTACAGGAATAATATTTTTAGGGATTTATATCATATATCTTTTAATCCTTTTTTAATTTGAAAAACCTAAGCATCTATAATATAATTAAAGAAGATAAAACATACAAAATACTTAATGGTGGTGATGAAATGTTTATAGACAAAAGTGTAAAGGATTATGTAGTTCAGGTACAATCTGGAGAACCAACTCCAGGAGGGGGAAGTGTAGCAGCATTAGCAGGGAGCCTAGGAGCAGCACTGACATCTATGGTTGGTAATTTGACATTTGGGAAAAAGGCCTATGAAGGATTAGATGATAAAACTAAAACTGAAATGGAAGACGCTTTTAATGAAGTACAAAAAAGTGTTGAAAAGTTAAATCATATAGTGGATGAAGATACAAAGGCCTTTGATGGAGTAATGGAAGCGTTTAAACTACCTAAGGAAACTGAAGAAGAAAAGAAAGCAAGAACAGAGGCTATTCAGGAAGGCTATAAGAAAGCATTAGAAGTTCCCCTAGAATGTGCAGAAGAATGTTATAGAGTATTAGAATTACAAAATGTATTTGCCCATAATGGAAATATAAATGCAATTACCGATATAGGTGTTGGAGCATTGCTTGCAGCTACTGGCTTAGAAGGTGCAATTTTAAATGTAAAGATAAATTTAAAATCAATAAAGGATGAAGAATATAGAAAATCCATAGGGGAAAAAGTAGATAAACTTTTACAAGAAGGAAGTCAATTAAAAGAAGAATTGATGAAAATTGTATATACTAGATTGGGATAAAAAAAAGCTCTTTTAAGAGCTTTTTTTTTAGTCAAAATCCACTCTATATGGTATAATTAATTTATATTGGAGGTGGTAGGTAGATGATATATTTTGATAATGCTGCGACTTCTTTTCCTAAGCCAAATATAGTTTATGATTCGATTATGCGGGCTATGAAGGAATATGGTGCTAATCCAGGTAGATCAGGTCATAAATTGGCATTAAAATTAGGTAGAGAAATATACGAAACTAGAGAATTAATTGCCAAACTATTTAATATAGATAATCCAATGAATGTAATTTACACATTTAACTGCACTGATAGCTTAAATTTAGGGATTAAAGGTATATTAAACAAAGGGGATCATGTAATTACTACATCTATGGAGCATAATTCGGTGTTAAGGCCTTTGAAAGCTTTAGAGAAGGATGGAGTAGAAATTACTATTGTCAATGGAGATTTTGCAGGTAGGATCAATCCAAAGGATATAGAAGAAAGTATAAAAGAAAATACAAAACTAATTGTAACAACCCATATTTCGAATCTAACAGGAACCATAATGCCTATAGAAGAAATAGGGGAAATTGCTAAGAAAAACAATATATATTATTTAGTAGATGCAGCTCAATCTGCTGGAGTTTATAATATAGATGTTAAGAAAATGCATATAGATTTATTGGCCTTTCCTGGGCATAAAGGATTATTAGGGCCCCAAGGAACGGGAGCCCTATATATTGGGGATAATATAGATTTAAGGGAAATGAAACAAGGAGGAACCGGGAGTGCATCTCATTTACTAGAACAACCAGATGTAAATCCAGATAGATACGAATCAGGTACTCCAAATGGGCCAGGCATTGTGGGTCTTGGTACAGGCATCAAATATATTTTGGATGAGGGTATAGATAATATTAGAAAATATGAAGAAAAATTAACGGAATATTTTATTGAAGAACTAAAAAAAATTGACGGTATTAAGATTTATGGGCCTTTAAATGCTAAAGAACAGGCAGCTGTAGTTTCTATTAATATCAAAGATGAAGATTCCTCTGAAATAAGTTATATACTAGATGAATACTATAACATAGCAGTAAGGCCAGGGCTTCATTGTGCACCTATGGCTCATAAAACCATAGGAACTTTTGAACAGGGAGTAGTAAGATTTAGTTTTGGGGTATTTAATACTTTCGATGAAATTGAACTAGGTATAAAAGCTCTTAAGGAAATATCTAAAGAAGTGTAAGGAGGAAAAGTTGATGGAGCATATTAGCAAAATTATTGAAATATATTATATTGAAATAGTTTTGGGATTATCTGTAGTTTTTTTACTATTATTGGCCTTTTATATAATAGCAGAAATAAGGATTTCTAAATTAAGGGATAGGTACGATAAGTTGACTAATGGCATAGATGGGGTAAATATAGAAGAAATTCTTCTAAAGAATGGGGAAGAATTAAATAAAGTGCAGGAAGATATTCAGAATATAAATAGGAAGTTAAAGAAATTAGATACAAAATTAGGATTTGCAATACAAAAAGTGGGCTTTATTAGATATAATGCCTTTGCTGATATGGGTTCTGAACTAAGTTTTTCTATAGCTTTTCTAGACGAATTCCTAAATGGTTTTGTTTTAACCAGTATTTATGGAAGAGAACAATCCATCGCCTATGCAAAACCTCTAAAAGATGGTAAATCTGCATATTCTCTTTCAACAGAGGAAATACAGGCAATTGATAGGGCAATTAAAGGCGAAGCTTATGCCAATTCTATATAAACAGTATTTTGCTAAAGTAGCTAGATTGCTACTTTAGTTTTTTATTTAGTTCAGTATTATTTAATTTTAAAAATGTCCTATCTATGCCCTTGGCTATGGTTTCAGCCATATTCATTACCAAACTTAGTCGAGTGTTTTGAAGCACCATATATTCCATTAGTCCTCCTACATTAACTATGCCAGTGATGCTTATATCCCCAACTGCAGGGAGATTTTTATTGACCCCTAGTCCAGGTTTTAATGGGCCATTTTTTATTATAATTTGTCCTATATTGTTAAAATCACCTAAGGATGCATCAATAGCCAAAATAAAGGCATTGGGGTGAGAATATTCTATTTTTTGAAGGGTTTCCACTAAATTTTTTGCATGAACTGGTTCATCTAGGGTTCCTATTATATGGACATTATTGTATTTAAACACATAGGAGTTTAATTTATAGCCTACCAATGGACCTAGGGAATCCCCAGTTGATCTATCAGTACCAATACATAAAATCACTATTTCATCGTAATTATCTAAATTTAATACTAAACATTCAAGTAAAAGATTGGAGAGTTCCATAATTGCAAAGGGGCATTCGGAATCAATATAAATTTTATTCAGGCAGCTTTCCATATTAGACCTCCCTAAAATTTTATTACTCTATATTATGGGAAATATTGCTTTAATAGAAGTATTTCCCTAATTTAATTAATAATGAGTTGAATTTATTAAGAAATCTTAATAATTATAAATTTATAGTTAAATATGCTTAGCTTAGATACTTTGTATATTGGAATTACAAAGGTTCTAAAATTAGAATATTAACTTTTTTTGTGAATATAATATAGGTAGACAGGCCTAAACGTTGAAAAATAATTTGCCTATGTTATAATACTTTTATAATTGTTACAAAATAATTACAAAACTGTTTGCTGGCTTAATCTAAATTTTGATTAGGCTAATTTAGAACAGGGAGGTCAATATTATGGATGATCCAAGTAACTTGGATATAGGTAGTTCTATTTTACCTAAAGGAAATATTAAATTATTTGAGGCATTAAAGAAAGCCTTTACCAACAAAGATAATCATAAAAAATTTCTAATAGGTATATTAATAGCTGCCATAGGGATTCTATCCTTTGTAGCCTATAAAATAAATGAGATAAATACTAGGGCCTTTATAGTGTATTTTGGAGATGAAGAAATAGGAATAGTTAGGGAACAAGAAGAGGTTCTAAACATATTAGGAAATGTAAAAAAAGAATTATCTACTACATACAATATGGACATAGTTTTAAAGAAGGATTTAAAATTTGAGGATACCCATGCAAAGGATGGACAATTAGCATTATCAAATGATTTGGAAGAAAGTATTAAATCTAAGATTAAGTTTTTAGTAAGTGGTTATGTAATATTAGTAGATAATGAAGAAATAGGTGCTGTTAAATCATCTAAGGAAGCAGAAGAAATATTAGAAGTTCTAAAGGAACCCTATTTAAGTGAAGGAACTGATAATATGGAAATACAAGAGATTAAATTTGTAGAAGATGTACAAATTGAAAAAAGAGAAATTCCTATAAATAAAATAAAGGATAGTCAAGAATTATTAGAATATATTCAAACAGGTACAGAAGAAATTAAAACCCATACGGTAGAGGTTGGGGAGAGCCTTTGGACCATAGCTAAAATTTATGATATGGATGTGGAGGATTTAATAGACGCAAATCTGGATATCAATCCAGAAAAGCTACAAATTGGCGATGAGGTAAAACTATTAGTACCAAAGTCTATGATAACTGTGGCTACTATAGAAGAAATTAGATATAGAGAAAAAGTTAATTACGAAGTGGAAATAGAAGAAGACAAAAATATGTATAAAACTGAAAAGAAAGTAAAGGTAAAAGGCTCACCAGGAGAAAATGAGGTAGTAGCCAAAGTATTAAAACATAATGGTATAGTAGTAGAAAAGGAAATCGTAGAGGAAACAGTAATAGAGGAGGCTGTAACCGAAGTAGTAGTAAAGGGAACCAAGGAAGTCCCTAAAACTGTAGCCACTGGTGCATTTTTAATGCCAACCCGTGGAAGAATATCCTCTCGCTATGGTATGAGAAATGGTAGAATGCACAGGGGCTTAGATATTGCTGCACCAACTGGCACGGCTATTAAAGCAGCAGATGGGGGTAAGGTAATATTTACTGGTAGAAAAGGTAATTTTGGCAATTTAGTTGAAATAGATCATGGTAATGGCTATGTAACAAGATATGCCCATTGTAGCTCTATAAATGTAAAAACTGGAGAAAAGGTATATAAAGGGCAGGTAATTGCCAAGGTAGGCAGTACTGGTAGATCTACTGGCCCACATTTACATTTTGAAGTACTTAAAAATGGAAGAAATCAAAATCCATCAGGACATGTAAGATAAGAGGAAATAATACTTCCTCTTTTTTTTATTGGGAATTATGGCAAGGGGACGTTTTGTTTGCCATCTTTTTCAAATTAGGAATAGTTAATCATTGTTTTTTAAGATATAATAAAGATAAAATATAATAAATTATAAGGAGCGATAGAAATGGAAAAAATAATTGTATTTGGAAGTAAACATTGACCAGATTGTGAACCAGTGAAAGAGTATCTTTCAAAAAACAATATTAATTATGCATATTTAGATATTAGTGAAGATATGTTTAATTTAAAGAAGTTTTTAAGCTATAGAGATAATTATAAAGAATTTGACGAAATCAAAAAGGCAGGTAGAGTAGGGCTACCTTGTATAGTCGTAAATGATGGGGAACAAATTATTTTTGACTATAACGAATTGAAATTATAATTGAAGAAGTGGATAAATGGCTAAAGTAATTAGGAAAATCTTATTTGGAGATTTGTTTAATACCTTAGAATATGAGGAATACTTTTCAGAAATGTCTAGGAATGGCCTCCATTTAAAAAAAATAGGCAGATGCTTTGCCTATTTTGAGGAGGGGGAGCCTAATTATTTAAATTATAAAATTGATATTGTAAATAAAGATGAGGAGAAAAAGGAAATAAGAATTAGACAATATAAAAGAAGGGGTTGGGATTTTATAAGTGAAAGATATAATTTTTTAGTATTTTCCTCACCACTAAATTCAGGGGTAGAGGAATTATATGAAAACCCAGAAGATCAAAAACTAGAATTGGAAGACATTAAAAAAGAAATTTTTGGCGGTGGCATTACAAGTATTATCCTTATTATAATTAGTATTTTATTATTAATCTTAATGTTATATGAAAGGACAAAATCAGAAGGAGGATTTTATCTTTTACTTACAAAGGATGAATTAATTATTACCATTATTCTTACATTACTTCCCCTTTTCAAAGAAATGAGGCGGAAATTGAGCTTTAAAAAATTTGAAAAATCCCTAGATATAGTAGAATCCTTTAGATATGGTGGGGATTATTTACTTATGAGGAATAAATTTATTATTAGGAAAAGCATTTATTATTTTATTATTTTATTTATAATATTTTCCATGATTTATAAAGTTTCCGAGGATAAATCTATTAATCTATCTGAGATTGAGGATATAGAAGCCTTGCCAGTAATAAGCATTAAAGATATTGAAACTATGGATTATAGTCTAGACGAAAGTAGCTATAGGATTATAAAGGATGATATAGATTATGGTAATCACATATATAAGTCTTGGAATATCTTAATACCTGAGGAATATTCCTTAATAGAAACTGCGTTTTTTGAGGATAGTAGTCCTAGTGAATTAAATCCTAGATTAACTATAGATTATTATTTAGGGCGATTTGATAATATATCTGAAGGATTAGAAAAGGATATACGTTTTAGAGAAGAGAAAAGAGAATCTTCTACATTGTATAAAATCCAAGAAGAAGATGGATATACTTTTTATGGTCTAGAAAAAGAGGATCTTAGTATTGTAATATGTAGAAGTGGAAAGCAGATTGTTTTAGTAAAATATTATGACGGAACAGCTTCTTTAGAGGATATAGTAGAAGCTATAATAAAAAAATTGGAGTTGTAAATATGAGATTATTTATAGCCATTAATTTTAGTGAAAATGAAAAAAATGCTATTGAAAACATAATCAAAAAGATAGAGAAGGATTCCCTTCAAGGTAGATTTGTTAAAAATGAGCATATGCATTTAACATTAGAATTCATTGGAGATATTCCCAATGAAAAAGTTGAAATAATAAAGGATGCAATAGAACAAATTACTTTTGAACCCTTTACCATGAATTTATCAGAATTAGGATATTTTAAAAGAAGAGAAGGAAATATCTACTGGCTTGGAATTGAAAATAATGAGGTTTTATTTGAAGTTCAAAGAAGACTTCACGAAGACTTAATTAATAGGGGATTTAAATTAGAAAATAGACCATATAAACCTCATATAACTATAGGTAGAAAAGTAAAGGTGAGAGAAAACTTTAATCCTGAAAACTTGAATGATGAAATTAGGGAAATAAGTATTGGGGTGGATGAAGTAGATTTGATGGAATCGGAGTTTAAAGATGGAAAATTGGTATATTCAGTTATTTAACATAATTAAATAAAGGTGGCAAACAAAACGTCCCCTTGCCACCTTTATACTATTTGCTCAATAATACCATCACCAACAACAATACTAATATTAATTCAAATGTATCTCCCTCTTTTTTTGGAGGTTTTCTTCTAACTATATCTTCTTTTTTTTCTACTTCCTTTTCATAAAGCAATTTCTCTAAATTAACAAGCCCTGCACCTTGACTTTCTCTATTATTATTTAAGCTTATACAAGAATCCATTAATTTCTTTCTGATTTCTTTTGAAGATAGGGATTTATTTTTTTCAAGCATTAAGGCTACAGTACCAGAAATAAAAGGGGCTGCCATTGATGTACCACTTGAACTACGATATCCATCTAATTTCAAATTGGATAGGGAATTAATATTAACTCCTGGTGCCACTAAATCAGGTTTTGGAACGCCCTCTATAGTAGGACCACGACTAGAAAAACTAGCTATGGTATCATCGGCTATATCAATAGTTCTATTATCGTTACTAGCACCTACAGTAATTACATTAGGATTAATACCTGGGGATAATATAGTGCTTGTGCCTGGCCCGCTGTTTCCCGCAGCAGCTACTACTACCATTCCCTTATTCATAGCTTCTACAACAGCTCTACATAATGGATCATTTCTACAAGAAGAATTGGCTGGGCTTCCAATAGATAGATTGATTATCTTCGTGCCATAGGTATCCCTAGTATTTACAATATAGGATATGGCAGAGATTATATTAGAGGTATTTCCACTACCTTCATTATCTAAGGCCTTTATAGCTAGTATATTGGCTTCTGGTGCAATACCTGTGTATTTTCCTCTAGAAGAATAGCCATTTCCAGCGATAATTCCTGCTACATGAGTTCCGTGTCCATTATCGTCATAAGGAGAATCTTTATTATTTATAAAGTCCTTAAATCCTACAATTCTATTATTAGGCCTGATTAAATCTTGATGTGGAGCAACTCCTGTATCTATAACAGCTACAGTGATATTTTTCCCTTTATATCCTAAATTATGGGGATAGTTTGCTTTTATAGTGGGAGCAGCTATATCTAATTGGGTGAAAACTTTGGAATCAAAACTAATATACTGAATATCTGGGCTATTTGCTAATCTATAAATTACATCAGTAGTTAAATTACATGCAATTCCATTTATTAAAGGCAGACTAGTTTTTACTTTTGTAGAGAGACTTTTTATTCCATTTTCTAATTCCTGATTTTTTCCTGTTAATTGTACAATAACAGGAAGTTCCTCTATAGATTGAGACATTATTTTTGCACTAAGTATGGGGCAAATTTTTAAATTATCCATATTTGGCATAGAACCACCTTCCTTGTTCTATTCTATGCAAGAAACAAAGGAAATGTACCTTTAAAATAATTTATTTAATTCACTTATTACTAAGGACAAAATACTAAAAGAATCCAAAACTTTTTATATATTTCAATAAGATATAATAATAGTTTGACAATATCAATTTAATATTAGATAATTTACCTATAGAAGAAAAAACCTTGATAAGGGAAATTTAATGGAGTGATAAATTTATGGATAAAAAAATATTAGTGGCAGATGATGAAAAGTCCATAGCTGATATTGTAAAGTTTAATTTAGAAAAAGAAGGATATAGTGTATACTTAGCCTATGATGGAGAAGAGGCTATTAAAAAAACCTATGAAATATTACCAGATTTAATTTTATTAGATATTATGATGCCTAAAAAAGATGGATTTCAAGCCTTAAAGGAAATTAGAAAGGATTTCAACACTCCTATTTTAATGTTGACAGCAAAGGAAGAAGAAGTAGATAAAGTTTTAGGTTTAGAGCTAGGAGCAGATGATTATATAACCAAGCCCTTTAGCATGAGGGAATTAATTGCTAGAGTAAAGGCTAATTTACGGAGAACAGAATATTCAAATGGTGATTCCAATAATGAAAACTTATTAATTCAGGGAGATCTGATTATAGATTTAAATAAATACGAAGTGAAAAAAAGGGGACAAGTTATAAACTTAACCCTTAGAGAATTCGAATTATTACAATTTTTGGCATCTAGTCCGGAACAAGTATTTACAAGGGAACAATTATTAGAAGAAGTATGGGGCTATGAATATTATGGAGATATAAGGACAGTGGATGTAACAGTAAGGAGATTAAGAGAAAAGGTGGAAGATAAAGATGGTGAATATAAATATATAATGACTAAAAGAGGAGTAGGATATTTTTTCAGGAGGAATTAAATTATGTTTAAAAGCATAAGATGGAAGTTTATAATAGTATATTTTCTTTTAGTTTTTATAGCCATGGTCATAGTAGGAGTATTTATAGTGCAAAAATTTGAGGCACAACAATTGGAAAATAGGACAAATACAATGGTAAGACAAATTGAGTCTATCATAGGTGCTTCAAGTGATTTAGCAGAGGACGATTGGAGTAATGCAAGTCAGGAAATTCAAAATACTTTAAATGAATGGAGATTTGATGGGGCGGAAACTCTTTACATAATTTATGATGAAGATTTTCCACAAGTAATTGCTACCTCATCTAAAAATCAAGATAAAATACTTGGGCAAAATGCATTAAGATTAAAATTTTTAGACCCTAGTCTAACATTAGAGGCTTATGAAGGTGAAAGAGCAGAGGGAATAAGGGAAGATATAAATGAAAATATTATTTTTAAGCATTTAGCTTATCCTGTAATAAACGAAGTAGGTCAAGTAAAAGGTGTATTATATATGACTTCAGATCTTCAAGATGTATATAAAACCATAGATGAATCTAAAAAAATATTAACTAGTGCTACTGTATTGGCTTTGGCTATAACTATAGTATTGGGTTTTCTAATAGCTTCAAGCATTACAGAGCCTATTAGAGATGTTACCCAAAAGGCAGAAAAAATGGCCAAAGGTGATTTTGAACAATTTGTAGAGGTAAAATCCGATGATGAAATAGGACAGTTGGCCAGTATGTTTAATTACTTAACATTAAAATTAAAAGATACCATAGATGAAATGGATTTAGAAAAATCCAAATTAGACACCATATTTAATTATATGGCAGATGGGGTAATAGCAGTAGATACAAGGGGATATATTATCCACGCCAATCCCATAGCTACAGAAATATTGGGTTTAGGAAATATTTTTGAAAAAGAATTTGCAAATATTAAAAGTTTTGCTTCAAAGAATTTTAATTTAGATAAAATAGATTATAATGATATAGATAATTTAGAGGGTGAGGAAGTAGTAGAAATACACAATATGGTATATAGGGTGAATTATGCCCCTTTTAGAAATGAAATAAGCAATATAGGCGGAGTAATAATGGTGTTCCAAGATATAACCAAACAGCATAAACTAGATAATATGAGGAAAGAATTTGTAGCCAATGTATCCCATGAATTAAAAACTCCAATTACCACTATAAAATCTTATACTGAAACTTTAATGGATTATGAGGATATGGATGAAGAATTAATGTGTAAGTTTTTGGCAGTAATAGACAATGAATGCGACAGAATGGCTAGGATAGTAAGAAATTTACTTCAATTATCTAATATGGATTATAATAAAACTCAATGGAATATGGTAGAATACCCTATAGAGGAACTAATAAAGGATTCCTGTTTAAAACTAGATTTAGCTTCTAAAGAAAAAAATCAAGAAATAAATGTGAGAATAGAGGATAATATACCAGATATTCTCATAGATAAAGATGGTATAGAACAGGTAATACTAAATATAATTTCCAATGCAATTAAATATACTCCTCAGGGAGGAATTATAGATATTTATACTAGGGCAGAGGAAGAAAAGGTGATAATTAGCATTAAGGATAATGGTATAGGTATACCAACGGAAGATAGGGCTAGAATATTTGAAAGATTTTATAGAGTAGATAAAGGCAGAAGTAGAGAGCTAGGCGGAACGGGACTAGGCTTATCTATTGCAAAACAAATAGTAGAAGCCCATGGTGGGGAATTAATCTTAAAATCAGAATATAAAATAGGTACAGAGGTAGATATTATTTTGCCTATAAAAGGCTATGTAATTCAAACTTAATTGCTTTGTAATATTATTGTAATATATATATATTATAATTAATGAGAATTGTATAAATATGATATCAAAATATTAAGAAAAGGAGGTTGGGAATATGAAAAAGAGAATTGCACTTAGTCTATTTGTTTTAATTATGGTTCTTACTATACCTAATATGCCCTATGCAGCATCTTATAGTAGAAAAAATGTAGATAAAAATAAGTATCAAGTAAATGTTCCAGAGGAAGCACTTTCATCCACTGGAGAGAAGGTTGCAGTAGTATCTGGCATTGCTCCAGAAGGAACTAGCATTGAAATTGAAGTCTATGGCACAACAGATTTAACTGGAAAAAAGTTTAATCTAAATAAATTACCAAAGGACTCAGACTATATTCTCATCTCCAGCGAAACTATCAAATCTGGTAGTTTAGGCTTTGGTAAAGAAGTAGAATTAGTAAATGGAATAAATAAAATAGTTGTAATTTTTAAAGTTAAAGAAGAGCCACAGGAAGAAAGGATTATATACGTTTATGATAAGGATTCATCTGGCTCTAATTTGAGCAGTCCGTATTTATTAGGCAAATAATGTCATAGATAAGGAGATGAATTAAATGGCTAAAGAAAGGCTAAAAACTTTATTACTCCTATCTATGGTATGTATTAGTATTTTTTTAACAAAAGGGCTATGGATTTCCATGCCATACGATTTATTGCCCTCACTTAAAAAAGAAGAGGCAATAGGCGCTAATTATTTATTAGGGGATATGATAAGACCTCATAAATATTTATTAAATTTTAGCAATGAAGCTCATACAATTCGCTATACTGATAGCAATAAATATCTATGGACAAGCACTCGTTCTATTTTAATAGATGCCTTATCCTCAAATAGTGCAAAATTTAGCACTATTTCACATGAGGATTTTTTGGCATGCAACGAGAAAAGGTCTATAGTTTTTTATTTTCCAGAAGAATTTAATACTTATATACTTTCTCGCTCTTTAAATGTAACTAAACCCAATGATATAGTTAAGAAAATCGAAGAGATTGATAGTATATATTTTTATTTAGGAAAGGGAGACTCTTATTTTATATTTTCCAAAGGGGAAAAGCATGTGAAATTATCTAATTTGGATATAGATACTGAAAATATAAAAGAAAGGGTTAAGGGCATTGAAAAAAGTGAAAACTTTAACTATTATTATCCTATGAAAGATACCCTCGGGGTTAATAATGATTTGCTTATATCCTTTAAAATGTCTAAAGATATGCCAAAGGTTTATGTGGAAAGTGAATTGAATACTAATAATATAGAAGAAATGAGGGATATTGCAGAGAAGTTTTTTAATAAGGATATAGATTATATAAGAGAAATAGTAGAAGATAGTGGTTCTATTATTTATTTATATGATCAACAGGTTTTAAAGATCAAACCAAATGGTGAATTAGAATATTTTAATCCACTAAATGAACCAGTATTAGAAAGAAATCTTTATAATAGTTTAAATACTGCTGCAGATTTTTTATCTCAAAATATAGGAATTCCTCAAAATATGTATCTTGCCAAGATTGAAAAAATAAAATCAGAGGAAGATTTAGGTTATAGATTAAGTTTTAGATATAGGATGGGAGAATTTCCAATAATATTAGGCTCTGATACTATAGAAGATTTTGTACAAATCGATGTTTTTAATAAAAATATAAGAAAGTACAAAAGATTTATTAGAAAAGATATGGGACTTGTTCGAGAAGATAGTTTGGAAAATAAGAATCTTTTATCTGCTTTTGATATTATAAATTTAAATTATAATTTTCTAGAGTCTAAATATATGCAAGAAAACAAAATAGATTTTAAAAGTGAAGAGTCCTTAAATTTAAAAGAAGATGTATTATCGTCTATTAAGGATATTAATATTGCTTATGTAGATTTGTGCACAAAGGATAAGGGAGAAGAATTAATAGGAACTTGGGTATTAGAATTTTTAGATAAATTATATGCATTTGATATTTATGATGGCAATTTAATATTAGAAAAAGATATAAAATAGTTTTGGATGGTGAATAAAATGGATTGGTCGAAGGCTAAGACTATATTAATAGTGGCATTTATAATAACAAATATATTATTATTATATGTATTAATAGGACAAAGGGCTATAGAAGAGCCAACTATTAAAGAAGAATTTGTTGAAGATGTTATAAAACTTTTGCAAGATAAAAATATATCATTAGCTACTGATATTCCAAGGGATATACCTCATCTAAATACTATGATAGTTAAATATGAAAAATTTAATCTACAAGAAATAAATAGAAGGTTTTTTAAAAACTCAGGTATTATAGATACTAATGAAGAGAATTTTGGGAAGATTGTTAATGGAGAAAAGTCTATTTTACTTCTCAATAATAAACTTATAATTTATGAAAATAAAGGGGAAAAAGAATTATTCACTAATTTAAATTCAGATAAAGCTATAAAGATTGCAGAAGATTTTTTAAGGGAAAAAGAATTTGATACTTCAGATATGGAGATTAGTTTTATTAAAGAAGAGGATGAAGTATTTTACTTAGAGTATTCTAAAGTCTATGAAGATATTTTTGTAGAAAGAGCATTTACTAATTTTCAAATAGATAAAAGTGGGGTTAAAAGATTTGAAAGAACATGGCTTATAAAGGAAGAGCTAGGAGATACTGAAATATACATTAGTACAGCTCCTAAGGCTATATTAGAATTATTAAGCATGAAAGAGGCATACGGGAAGACCATTGCCGATATTTCCATATGTTATTATTTTGACCCTCAAAAACATAATTATTTAGAAGATTTAGGGGAGGCTAGGCAAGGTAAAGCAGTACCTGCATGGCGGGTACAATTTTCTGATGGATATAAAATATTTATAGATGATTATTAATATTAGTATTTTTATAGAATTTATATTATAATAATATTTAAATAGAGTATTTATTAGGGGGAAAATAAATGTCAATTAAATTTTGTTCCCTGTCCAGTGGTAGCAGTGGTAATTGCCATTATATTGAAACAAAGGGGACAAGGATATTAATAGATGCAGGTTTTAGTGGGAAAAAAACTGAGGAATTACTATCCTCAATTAATATAGATGCAAATACCATAGACTATATTTTAATAACCCATGAACATATAGATCATATTAAGGGAGCAGGGATACTATCTAGAAGATATGATATTCCAATAATAGCTAATGAAAATACTTGGCTTAGTATGAAAGATAAAATTGGGGAAATAAAGGATAAAAATATAAAGGTAATTTATACTAATAGGGATTTTAATTTAAAGGATTTAGACATTCATCCCTTTAATATATACCACGATGCAGCAGACCCAATAGGTTATATAATTTATTATAAAAAATTTAAAATAAGTATTGCAACTGACACTGGTTGGGTAGATAATAATATAAGAAACAAAATTAAAGGCTCTAATCTCTATTTAATTGAATCTAATCATGATGTTGAGATGCTTAAGAATGGAAATTATCCTTTGTTTTTGAAGCAGCGAGTATTAAGCAAGGAAGGACATCTTTCAAATGTAGATGCAGGAGAAACTTTGTCCGAAGTATTATCAGGAAATGGAGAAGTAGTATTATTAGGACATTTAAGTAAAGAAAATAATACTCCTAATCTTGCCTATGAAACTGTAAAGGAAACTATTGGAGAAATTTCTGAAGATATAGATTTAGATTTAAGTTATAGGGATAAACCTACTAAAGTATATACTTTTTATTGATGGGAGAGATTAATATGTATTATGAAAGACCTAAAAAAAATAGAAATATATGGTCATATTTTATAGTTGCATTAGTTGCAGCCCTTATTGGAGGAACAATTAGCATGTATATAGCCCCAAAATATATTTATGGGAAGTTATTGCCAACGCCAGAAATATATGCAAAGGAAGGGCATAATATTCAACAAGGTGTAAATATAACCACCACAGAAGATATTTCTGCAGTAGAAGCTGTAGCTAAAAAATCCATGGGCTCTGTAGTTGGGATTACTACGGTACAAGTTCAAAGGAGGTTTATCTGGGAAGAGGAAGTATCAGGAAGTGGTTCGGGTGTAATCATTAGTCCAAATGGTTATATACTTACTAATTCCCATGTAGTAGGAGATGGCGAAGCAAAGGATATTAATGTACTATTTGAAAATGGGGATCAAATGCCTGGTAAGGTATTATGGAATGATGCTTATTTAGATTTAGCTATAGTTAAAGTAAATGCCACTGGGCTTCCTGCTGCAGATTTAGGAGATTCAGACACTTTAGAAGTAGGTCAATTGGCTGTAGCCATAGGAAATCCACTAGGACTAGATTTTCAGAGAACTGTGACTTCGGGTGTTATATCTGGCTTAAATAGATCTATTAGAGTTGAAAATACTGTAATAGAGGATTTGATCCAAACTGATGCATCAATAAATCCAGGTAATAGTGGTGGACCTTTATTAAATAGTAAAGGCGAAGTTATAGGTATTAATACAGTAAAAATTAGATCCGATGCAGCAGAGGGTTTGGGATTTGCAATTCCTATTAATGTAGCAAAACCCATAGTAGATCGAGTAATTAATGAAGGAGATTTTAAAGTAGTTTATATGGGCGTTATATCACAAGAAATAGAGAAATATGAAAGACAATATGGAGTAGAATTAAATGCAGATAATGGGGTTATAATAGCCTATGTAGAAGAAAATAGTCCAGCAGATAAAGCTGGTTTAATGATGGGAGATATAATAACTAAAATAGATAATCAGGAAATAGAATCCCCTAGTCAATTAAAGAAAGTTTTATATAAATATAAAAAGGGTGATAAGGCTAAAATAACTATAATTAGAAATGGTAAGGAAATGTTAATAGATATGGCATTTACAGTAGTAAGATAAAATAAATAAATTATCCATTTAAATGGGGTGGATACAATGTATGTAGTATGTAATGAACATTTGGAAAAGGCTATTGAAGAATTTGTAGAAGTCTATGAGCAATCACCAGATATATATGAATTAGAAAAGGTATCTTTCACAGATTGGGCAAGTCCCCATAGTTGTAATTTTTGTGAAAGAATACCTAAATATTTAGTTTTATAATTTTAAAAGGGATATTTTAAATAATACGTAACTTTGATGTAAATGAAATGTAACTAATTTTTCCCAAAACTATGTTAAACTTTATATATAAATATATTTGAGGAGGAATTAGTTATGAAAAAGAAAATAGTAATATTTGGATTAGTTGGTACATTAGCCTTTAGTAGTGTGTCCTTTGCAGCAGAGGGTGCGAGAAACAATGTGAAAGGCGGGGATGCATTAGTAAATGAAACAGCATTAGAATATAATATAATAATAGAAACAGAAACTATTCCAGTAGATTTTAAGGGAGCAGACATTGAAGTAAAAGTTCCAGTTGTTGAGGATCTATCAGATGAAAAATATCAGGAAGAATTAAATAAACTTATAAGGCTTAATATAGAAAAAGAGATAGAAGAATTTAAAACAGATGCAAAAATGATGATGGAAGTTTCAGAGGCAAAGCCAGAATTAAAAATAAATTATGAATTGAAATCAAATGAAGATATCTTGTCCTTTGTAATTGATTATTACACTTACTTAGGTGGAGCTAATGGTATTTCAAGAAAAGATTATTATAATATAGATATTAAAGAAAATAAAGACTTAGAATTGAAAGATTTGTTTAAGGAAAATGTAGATTATAAATCATTAATAAATGCAGAAATAAACAGACAAATAAAGGAACAAATGCTTGATGAAACAAAGGCTCATTTTTATTTTGAAGGCGACTTAGGTTTTAAATCCATAAAGGGTAATCAAAATTTTTATATAGATAAAGATGGGGATTTAGTAATTGCTTTTAATAAATATGAAATAGCTCCAGGTTATATGGGACATCCAGAGTTTAAAATCACAGAAGAAGGAAGAGTTTCAAACTTTAATAGTGTAAAGATCAATGGAAAAGAATTAGAATTAAAGCATCCCATATTTAAATCAGAAAGTGGAAATATAATGATACCTATGGCAGAAATTATGAGAGCCCTAGATTTTAATGTAGAATGGAATGGAAAAGATAAAGTTGTAAATATAAACAAAGGGGAAGTATTTGCTGACACATATATAAATGAAGGAACATACTATTATGGGGAAGCCTTAGTATCTTTAGAAGAAGGTGCTCAATTGATAAAAGGAACTACTTTTGTACCAATGAGCTTTATAGATAAGGTAATACAAGGAGAAAAGTTTGTAGATGAAAGTGGAGTACTAAATATTAGATATTAAAAATAAATGTATAATAAATTTAATTTCTACACAAATTAGTATTATCTGAAGTTTATTAAAGGGAGATTCTTTGCAATACTTAGGATAATAATGGTATACTATTGTTACCTTAAGTTAAGTAAAGGATCTTTATTTATAATAAACTTTTAGGAGGGAAAGATGAGAATATTATTAGTGAATGATGATGGAATATATGCAGAAGGTCTACATATATTGGCAAAGGAATTAGAGAAGGATTATGAATTAATCATAGCAGCGCCAGAAGAACAAAAATCTGCTCAATCTCAGGCCATAACAATATCTGATCCTTTAATAATAAAGGAAGTAAAACTAGATGGCATAAAGTCTAAAGCCTATAGTATATCAGGCACTCCAGCAGACTGTGTAAGGGTAGCATTAGATAAATTGGTAGATGGGAAAATAGATATGGTTATATCTGGGATAAATCAGGGACTTAATGCGGGAATGGATATACTATATTCTGGCACTGTGTCTGCAGCTATAGAGGCAAATCTGTATGATATTCCAGCTATGGCATTGTCAGCAGAATGGATAGATGGGAAAATAGATTATAATTTAGCAGCCAAACATGGAAAAGATATTTTAGATAGGACTAAGGAAGATTTTATTGAAAATAATATAATTCTTAGTGTAAATACTCCATATTTAGATGGAAAAGATATTAGTGGAATAAAGGTTTGTAAAATTGGTAATGTAATATATGATCATTATCGTATAGAAAGTGATGAAACTAATGGGAAAAGGGTATTAAGACTTCATGGGAGAAAAGATAGAATATTAGAAGAAGATACTGATAGATATTATCTGTCTAAAGGCTATGTAACCATAACCCCATTACATTATGATTTAACAAATTTTAAACTTTTAGATATGGTAGAGTCTTGGTTCTAAACTAATTACTTGAATTATTTGGAAATGAAATATATAATAGAGTTAAAACTAAAATATAGGAGGGGTTTCTGTGTACAAGATTAGAGATAAGGGTGAAGTACTAAGAGAATATGTAAATAGATATCCTAAACTAGATGAACATTTCAAAAAAGAATTAGTTCAAGAATATGACAGGTATAGGGAATTGTTAATTGATACAAAAACAAAAGAAGAGGCATTAGAGGTTTTTGAAGATGAAATTAAAAAAAATGAGGAAAAGTATAAAAGCGATACCTTAATAGAATGCCTAGAAGGTTCACCCCACAATCAATACATGGAGATATTAGCTAACTATGGTTTAATAGTGTTTTTTAGAGACAATATGATTGAAGATTAGAAGTTTAAAATAGAAGGAGGAGTTTTAATGAAATCACTAAAAGGAACAAAAACTGCAGAAAATTTAATGAAGTCATTTGCAGGGGAGTCTCAAGCTAGGACAAGATACACATACTATGCTTCCCAAGCAAAAAAAGAAGGTTATGTACAAATCTCCAATATTTTTGCTGAAACTGCAGAGAATGAGAAAGAACATGCTAAAAGATTCTTTAAGTTTTTAAATGAGGATTTATGTGGAGAAACAGTCGATATTAATGCTGATTATCCTGTAGCATTAGGCGATACAAAACTTAATTTAAAAGCTGCTGCTGAAGGTGAAAATGGAGAGTGGACAGAGCTTTATCCTAAGTTTGCAGATATTGCTGAAGAAGAAGGATTTCCAAAAATAGCATATGTATGGAGAGAAATAGCAGAAGTAGAGGAAAGACATGAAATTAGATTTAGAAAATTATTAGAAAATATTGAGGACAATAAAGTGTTTGAAAAAGATGAAGAAGTAGAGTGGAAATGTAATAATTGTGGATATATTCATAAAGGAAAATCTGCACCAGAAAAATGTCCAGCATGTGCTCATCCAAAGGGATATTTTGAAGTATTTGTTGAAACTTATTAAAGTGAAAAAAGCTGTAGATACTAAAAATTATCTGCAGCTTTTTTAATTTAGCACAAGGGGACGGTTCTCCTGTGTTATTAATGTTATGATAAAATTAATTGAAATATGTGAAGGATAATACTTTAGGAGGAATAAATGAATATTAAAATAATCGCAGTAGGAAAAATAAAAGAAAAATATATGATAGAAGGCATAAAGGAATATTCTAAGCGGCTTTCCAAGTACTCAAATTTAGAAATAATTGAGGTAGCAGATGAAAAGGCTCCTGAAAATTTAAGTGAAAAAGAAATAAATCTAATTAAAAACAAAGAAGGCATGAGAATTCTATCTAAAATCCCACAAAATGCGTATATAATTTCCTTAGATATAAAAGGAAAGCAGCTATCTTCTGAACAATTGGCCCAGGAGATAGAAAATTTAATGATAGGCGGAGTAAATGATATTGTTTTTATAATAGGCGGTTCTTTAGGATTATCTAGCGAAATAATAGAGAAAAGTGATTTTAAATTATCATTTTCTAAAATGACCTTTCCCCATCAAATGATGAGGATGATATTGTTAGAGCAAGTATATAGAGGATTTAGGATAATTAGGGGTGAACCGTATCATAAGTAGGATGAGATATTGGTTGGAGGCAGCTATCATGAATTGAAATAATGTTGAATTGCTTATAGATAAAATCACAGAGGAATTTGGTCATCCATTGACTCGGGGAAAAGTGAATTTTATGCTAAAATTATAAGAAGTACCAAAATAAATTTATAGTCTTTATAGATATAAATGCCATATAAAAATATTAATTCAATCCTCGAATAATGATGATAAGTAAAAAATATCTTATCTAATCACAATTAACTTAGGTTGAATATATCCTAAAATGGGATATAATATAAGTAAAAGGAAGGTGAATATTTTATGAAAATTAATATAAATAATTTAGTCTCTATTTCGGAAGCTAATCAAAATTTTTCCAAAGTAGCAAGATTAGTAGATGAAAATGGAGCTGCAGTAATTTTGAAAAATAATGTGCCTCGCTATGTATTAATAGAGTACAGCCAATTAAAGAATGAAGAAACAATAGGCGATGAAGAAGTAGATGAAGTAGCTAAAAAAGTATTATCTAAACATATGAAGGCATTTGAGGAATTAGGCAAATGAAAAGATTAACTGAAACCCAAATATTAAAAATGCATAGCCTTCTTATTCAAAAAACAGGTGGAAGTGATGGAGTTAGAGATGAAGGGTTGTTAGACTCTGCTTTAAATTTACCATTTCAAAGTTTCGATGGGGAAGATATTTATAAGACTATTCAAGCTAAAGCAGCAAGGTTAGGCTTTTCACTTATTAATAATCACCCATTTATTGATGGGAATAAGAGAACAGGGATTTTAGCGATGCTGGTTTTCCTTGAAATGAATGACATTGAGATTATATGTACAGATAAAGAATTGATTGAGCTTGGATTAGGGGTAGCAGATAGTTCAATAAGTTATAAAGGTTTATTAAATTGGATAATTGACCACAGTTAATAAAAAGCTTGGCATAATATGAACATACCAAGCTTTTTATTTTACCATAATTTAAAGAGATATATTTATCATCAAATAAGTTTTGCGAGTCAAATTGATACGGTGAACCATATCATAAGTAGGACAAGCTCTATTTACTAAATATTAACGTTTAAGGGGTTACCACAGACTATAAGGAAATGTTATAATATATATAAGCAGGTTTATGTGGACAAAAATTATCTATACAATAGGAGGATGTTATGGACAATATAGTGAGACTTAATTTAGAGGATTTAGATGATTTTCTTGAATCAGAAAAAATTTATTTCCCAGATGATGATATAAAGCGGGAGGACTGGATTGAACTTTTGGGGGATGAAAGAACTTTTATTTATGCTATTAAGGAAAACGAAGTTGTGAAGGCTCATATTGCCATTTATAATTGGAAAGGTGAAAATAATTATATTAAGATTATGACTATAGGGACCCATCCAGAACATAGAAATAAGGGCTATGCCCATATATTAATGCAGTATGTTATTGACCAGATGTTGAAGGATGATATGCATATATTTAAGGGTGAAACTAGGGAATCAAATTTTAAAATGCAAAAGGTATTTGAGGATTTTGGATATAAGATTATTAACAAAGTAGAAGGGTACTATGATAATCCCACCGAGACAGCTTATAAGTATTCATTAGAAATATAAGAGCCTATATTATCCCTAGGACGATAATAAGGTGATATATATGATTTTGCGAAGAATACCCGGGACTTCAATCATGGGATGAATTGGTAAAGGTTAAAATAATTTGAGTATTTTGTTAAAAACACTTGTTCCTTAGATTGATATAAGATATAATATTATATTATTTAATATATTGTGAGATTAGATAAAAAACAATTATAATATGAGCATTAATATGCAATTATATATGGAAAATTGTGGTATAGTGTATATAAGTAGAAAAATGAGACAAAAATCAACTAATTAAATATAGCATAATTGGCTTTATACAGGAGGGAATAAGAAATTATGAGAAATAAGCCTAAAATAATTTTGTTTATTATAGTTATAATTATGTTTATATTAAGTTCATGCAAAACATCTAATAAACTGATAGTAAATTTAATAACAAAAAGCGAGACCTCGGAGGAAATAGAGTATGTTTCTATCTATTCAAATGGAAAGAGCAAGAAAATGGATGCATTTACAAGTGATGATTTTCAGATATATAATGCAGATTCAAGAAGTTTTTCATCATATATTTCTAATAACAAGGTTCTTAATAGGGTAAATAAAATTGTACTTGAAGATTCGGATAGTAATGTTATTGATAATGATGAAATAATTACAGGAATATTTCAATCAGCGGAAAAACTAGAGCATGATATTTGGGAATTTCAAATTTTTAAAGTTCTTGATAACTATTTTGTTTTAGTGAAATTGAATGTAAATTGGCAATCACCTTGTGATTTTTATGAATACGACAAAACTGAAAAAGAATTAAAGCTTTTGCATAGATTTCAAGGTATTGATATTATAGGACTATCATTACCAAGTAAAGAATAGCTTATAGATACTTATAAGCAGATAATAGAAAGCTATAAAAGTATAAATAAATTACTAAACATCAGTATATTTATGTGAAGTAGTTTTTTATTACCAAGTATTTAAAAAGTATTTATTAGGGAGGAATTTAGGATGAATAAAATTACATGTATTTGCTTAGGAGTAAGAAATATGGAGAAATCAATAAAATTTTATAGAGATGAGCTAGGATTTCAAACTGATGAAAAAGGGAATAACCCTGATGTGATATTTTTTAATACACCTGGAACAAAATTTGAATTATTTCCTTTAGAGTTATTGGCAAATGATATAAATGAAGATAATCCTCCTAAAATAGCGAATGGTTTTGCAGGGATCACATTAGCATACAATGTTGAGCGGAAAAAGGATGTTGATAAAGTTATCGAACTAGCCAGAAATGCTGGTGCAAAAATATGTAAAGAACCTCAGAATGTATTTTGGGGCGGATACCATGCCTATTTTGCTGATTTGGATGGTTATTACTGGGAAGTTGCTTGGGGTCCAAATTTTAAATATGATGAAAATGGGATGCTTGTTTTTTAGCATACCATTCCTAAAATACCTAAGAAATTTAGACAAGGATTAAGACATATATTTTATGAAAATTAATATAAATAATTTAGTTTCTATTTCGGAAGCTAATCAAAATTTTTCCAAAGTAGCAAGATTAGTAGATGAAA
>DAIMNI010000020.1:0-15300 GCA_036720245.1 Tissierellia bacterium
AAAGCCTTTTCAATGGTTCTATCAATTTTTTTATTATTCAACTGTCAAAGACCCGGGTAATCATAGTTATCACCTTCTAACCTCCCTATTTATAATTATATAACATAGAGCCCAATATTATAATGCCAATCTGCTTCTATGAAATGTGGCAATAATTATGATAATATATTATAAATACATAGTCCATAATATAAAACAAAGGTTAGCCATAATGCAATAGCCAACCTTAATGTCAAGTTTCGACAAAAACCGGGGTATACCGGGTACCTTAATCTCTTGATATAATTTCTTTACACATTACAATATCTGCTTCTCTCATACCTTCCCTTGCAATTTTCCCAAGCATCTTTATACTATCATCTGCTGTTTTACAAACTAATCCATCACCATCAGTAATTGAAGCACCCATTTTTACTAAATAAGCTGACTCTATGGCGGTTCCTATTGCATTTGACAATTTTAAGGCACATCCATTTTTTGCTCCGTCACATAATATGCCACCTATACTTCCTATTACATTTGTAATACTCCTATCTATTTTCTCATCAGTTTCATTAAGTAGATAAGCAGTTCCTGCAGCAACACCTAAAGAAGCTGCTATTGCACAGGCACACATTGGCGACAATCTTCCAATATAATTTTTAACATAGATTGTAATAAGAAAGCTTAGTGCAACAGAACGAACCATCTTTTCCTCACTACAATTTTCTTCATCTGCCATAATGGTCAATGGTATAGAAGCCGTAATCCCTACATTTCCACTACTAGCACAACTCATTGCAGGTAAATTTTCTCCTTTCATCCTTGCGTCAGAAGCTGACGCAGTATAAGCTTTCGCTTTATATAATGGGCTTTTTTCTCCTATCTTTAGCCATGCTTTTCCAAAACCTTCTCCACTACCTTTTTTCATCCCTATTTTAGCTAATTTCATATTCATATCTACAGCATCTTTAATAAAATCTAGATATTCAATTGGAACTTCTTTTGAAAAATCAATGAAATCCTTGACCTTATAGCCTCCAATTTCATGGTCTGCTTTATATATAGCATTTTTGTCATCGTTAAATTCCTTTTCTAAAATAGCTTCACCATTTTTCTCTAAATAAACAACATTTGTATGTGTCTTTGCTACAATTGCATGCCCTAAGCCTTGATTCGTTTTAACTTTAGCATCAATATATAATCCCATTCCAACTCGGTTCCAGTCAATTTGGACATCTACATGATTCCCATCGATCATGTTAAGAGCTTTCTTTTCATCATCCTTTGTAACATAATTGAGCACTTCCAATCCTAAATTAGATTTTCCAGCTATAGCTCCTAATGCCGCTGCTATATCTAATCCCTTTTCTTTAGTTCCAGGAATTCCTACTGAAATAGAATTCTTATAAGTATCACGATCCATAATAACTGTTACTTCCTTTGGAATCCCCCCAACTATATCCTTTGCTTTGCTCACAGCAAAAGAAACTGATGTAGGCCCTGTGCATCCCAATGCTGGATTTACTTCTTTTTTTAAAACTTCTAATAGTTCTACTTTCATTTTAATTTTCCTTTCTTAAAGTGGAAATAATATATAAAAAATTTTACTAAAAAGAAAATAGGAGAAGGCCAATTTCCAGGTCCTTCTCCTAAATCCAAATTCCTTTTTATATAAAGTTGTATTATGATTATTTCCAATTATTTTAAAGATATAACTAAATATTTGAATTTAGGAAAAAATTTATGCTATACTTATTATATCATTAGATTACCACCCTATTCAATATAAATAATCATAAGAGCTTCGTAGGATTTTTCCTTTGAGATCCTTTTTATCTTGAGTTTGCTGCCTTTTCAGGGGGGAGGTTTGCTCCCCTAAGCCTGCTATGGAGTTATTATTATTCTTTACTCTTCCAGTATTCCTTTGCATTATTGTATATCTCATCTAAAGTCATATCATCAAAGACTTCATCTTCTAATTTCAAATAATCTTCCTTGCTTATACCCTCAGAATATCGTATGAATCTTAAAAATCCAGAATATCCTAATTCCTTTATCAATACTCTAGAACCCTTTTCTATTATTTCTCTGTCTGTAAATTTGCTTTTCTCATTCAATAACATTAATATCCATCTCCTTTCTGAGAAAATCTATAGGATTATATAGTTTAATATTCTCAATTGCATCTTTCAATCTGCCTTTGTTCTTTTCTACTGTTTTTATAAATTTATCATCACAAGTTATAAAATATTCACAATTCCCATACACAGCTGATGCAAGATGCAATGCATCCTTATCTTTAGCATTTGAATATTTAACTATATCTTTTGCTATTAATTTGATATTATCATTAGGTTTTATTGTCTCTTTGCATAAGGTAGAAATAGAATTAATATGAAGCTTTCTTTCTATAAAAGGATTTCTACTATTTTCATATTCTAATATAAAAGACCACACTAACTCATATTTTTCCTTTTCAACTAATTCAAACAAAATGTCTATTGCCATAGACTCAAATCTTATCCTCAATTGTGTCTGGTCATCGAATATTCTATTATATATATTCATATCAAAATATATCTTCATATACTCTTCCCTGCTTTCATTCTTGTTGCATTTATTATATCATTAGATTACCACCCTATTCAATATAAATAATCATAGTAATAAAAAAGAGCTTCGACAAAAGCTGGGGCGAACTGGGTACCCTTACTTTTGAATATTTTCCCCAATTGCCTTTGCTGGCACTCCAGCTACAATCTTATTCTTCTCTACATCTTTTATTACAACGGCACCCATTCCAACTAGACTATTTTCACCAATTAAAAGTTGATTCATTATTGATGCCCCTGGTGCAATATACGAATTTTTACTTAGTACTACACTACCACCCAACATTGATAAGGCAATTACACTACAATTATCTTTAATAACTACATTATGAGCTATATGGCATAAATTATCTATTTTGACATTATCGCCTATCACAGTATCATCTAATGTTCCTCTATCAATACAAGTATTTGCACCTATCTCTACATCATTACCAATTATTACTCCTGCATAATGAGGTACTTTTGTATTTTTGCCTTCACTATCTTTAAAATACCCAAATCCATCAGTACCTATAACTACGCCAGAATGAATAGTAGTATTATTTCCTATTTCAACTTTTCCTTCAATAGATACATTGTTTTTAATCACTACATTATCTCCAATTTTAACATTTTCATCTATATAGCAATTATGTCCAATGTAGACATCTTGCCCTATATTTTTTGTCTTTATTACTGAATTAGGAGATATAAAGCTACCAAGTTTTTCTTGTTTGAAGAATTCATTCAGTATTGAAAAAAATATTTCTTTGGGATTTTTACAAATAATAAAACCTATATCTTGATTGTGAACCTCCTTTATATCAATTTCTGAACTAACAACTAGCAGAACATTTTTTATTCCAATAAACAATTCTTCTCTAAAATATGTTTTATTCTTAATCCAGTTAACGCCATTATCACTGATATTCTCTAGAGAATAATATTTATTTATAGAAAAATCAGTTTTTCCATAATAATCATACTCTAAATTTGATTCTTTTAAATAGTTCAATATACTACTTACTTTTATATTCATTAAACAATTCACCTCCATCAAATTGAATATCATTTGCGACTACTACCCTTTTCTACATATCCTTCCTTATATTATATTTATTCTATAAAAAACTGTTATTTCCTTTAATTATTTTTATACAAATAAAGATAATCCCCTACAGGTTTTGAAAAGCTTTTAGTGTCGAATCCAAATTTTTGTGAATATAATGGCAAACAAAACGTCCCCTTGCCACACCTTTGCACCCTGCTTATATTTATGATATAATATTAATTGGGCGTGTTATACAATTCTGCTCATTATTTTCTTTCGGTTTTTACCAATTCATTTTTATTAACTATTCTTTTAAATTACTAAATTATATCTATTAAAATCTGAAACAAGAGTTTAAATAAATTTTTCAAAAAAGTCTAAACCATAGCTTTATTTTCTCATACTTAAAAATGGATAAAGCAAAGCTAAGGTCTATTGTTTTATAAAAATAGGAGGTTTTATATATGAAAATAGGTGTATTTTGGAGAAAGTTTAGAAATGTGGAATTTCAGAAAAAACTTACACCAGATAAAGTTTACGACGATGCTTATGAAGAAGCACAACAGCATTGTATGGCTCTTAGAGAGTCGGGATATAATGCTGTGTTACTAGAATGGAAGGCGGATCCCAAAGAAACATTAAAAAATATTATTAAGGAAAAGGTAGATTTAATTTTCAATGCTTCTAGCCTTAAAGAAATTTCATTTCTTGAAGCATTTGGCATACCTTATGTAGGTTCTGGTATAGATTTAGTAGCTACTAACAAAGCTGTTAGAAAAGAAATAGTAGCTTTCAATAAATTGCCTACGCCTAAATTTGTAATAGCTAAGAGCCCAAAGGAGATTCCAAAGATAGATTTAAGTTATCCATTATTCGTAAAGCCTTTAAGAGGTAGGGGAAGTGCTGGTATTAGTGAGGAAAATATAATTTACAAATATGAACAACTTCCTAAAGTGGTTGAAAAGATAACTGAAAAAATAGGTCAACCAGCCTTAATTGAGGAATTTATAGATGGAAGGGAATTAACTGTTGGAATTATTGGATACAGAGAGCCTAAAGTATTACCTCTTTTAGAAATTGGATACAACTCTGTTAAAACAAATACTTATGAACATAAAATGTTTGATAATGAAATAATACATTGCCCAGCAGATTTTCCTAAGGATACTGAAAATAAAATTAAAGAAGCAGCTTTGAAAGCATATAAGGTTTTAAATGTCAAGGATTTTGGTAGAATAGATATGATTTTAGGAAGGGACAACTTACCATATTTCTTGGAGATAAACACTTTTGCAGGGCTTACTATGGCAGCAAGAAAAGGCGAAAGAGATGTTCACCATGGATATATGGGATATATGGCAAATGAATTAGGATATGATAGAGCAGAATTTATTTCTATGATTACGGAGAGCGCTATGGATAGATATGGGCTAACTGATGAAGAAAAAGAGGAACCATACGAATCCTACTAGAATTGATACTTGAGTTATCACAAAATAATCTTGATTCATATTTATAACAACATAGTATAACATTAACATATATTATACTACATTAGCAATAAACTGGTGATCAAGATATTTCTTAGGAAGAGGTTTATTCTAAACTAAAAGTTTAAGAACATCTTCAAAAAAGCTTATATTATAGCCACGTTTTTTAATTAACCTGTAATCCTTTTTAAATTGACTAAGATACCTAACCTTAAGCATTTAGATCCTCCATTAAAGCTTCAATACTATCAAAAGATTTATTCATATTACGATTGTTATTAACATCATCTATAGCAGTTTGGGTGCTTTCATTAGGGAAGTTAAGGCGTAAATCAAAAGGAATACCAGCATATGTCATATGTCAATACAAGCATGGCAACGGCACTAAATTACTAATTCATTAAGGGTGAAGGAGAAAAATAAATAAGGGGTGTACTGGGTACCTTTACGTATAACTTACATTTAGAGGGACTGTCCCCCTAAATGTAAATTATTTTCACATCAAAATGAAATCAAAAGCTAAGCCTCTGGTTTTAATAATACATTACATTCAAAATCTCTAATTTATAATAAGTTTTGATTATTCCAATAAGTCAAATAGGCAGCACTCACCTTCTACCTGGTGCAAATTTTTATATCTTGTAATGCTGTTAATCAATATGTTTGCATCATTAAAATAATTAGAAACAAAATTTTTACTCTTTACATCCTCTATGTTTAATTCTTTTTTACAATAAGTACTCGCCTTAATACCACCCTTTCTATTAGTAAATTTTTGATAATGTCCCTCGTTAATTATGATTAGGATTTCTATTTCTGGCCTAGTTAAAATATCAAAAATTCGTATTTCCCCTGATTGTATCTTTTCATCATAAACTGGCCCTAAATTAAAATTCTCACTTTTAGAATCTAATATTCTAAGTACATTTATATGTCTTTCACCATAATCCATTTCTAAATTTTCTCCGGCAAATTTTTTGCCCTGTCTAGTCCTACTAAATTCTCTTATTAGCTTGTCCCCTTTATAAATATCTTTTCTTTTAAATACTAGCTTATTACTTTCGAATAATCTTTTTATAATCACTTCTTCGGCGGAACCTTCTGATATACAAATCACATGACCAGTTTTTAATGAATCTTCTAGATCATATTGCATATATATTCCTCTAATGATTTAATACTTGATGCCTTTGGGGCAGTTCCCTTAATATAATTCGAAAGTATAACCTCGCTTTTCTTTAATTCACTTCTCTCTACCATTTCGGAGTATCTATGAACTTTTGTAAAATGATTTTTAGTCCTAACCAAAATATATATATTATCCATTCTATCAAACGAATCTAAAATTTCTGCATAATGTGTTGTAAAAATTAGACATGCTCCTTTTTTATTTATTTCTTTATTATTGAATATATTGATAATCATCTTAACTAATTCTTTATTAAGGTGGTTTTCTAGCTCATCTATAATTAAATATCCTCCGCTTTTTAAAGCTATAATTGCATTTTTAATAATTTTTTGTCCCCTTATGGTTCCTGATGATACTATTTCTCCCAAAGCTAAGATATGTGATTGGATTTTAATTTGACTATTTTCAAACTCTACTTCGAAGTCCCCACCCTCATCAATCTTTCCAAGCCTTTTGATATTCTCATCAAAAACATTTAAGATATTTGTATCGACCACACCTTGAATATAATTTATCTTATCCTTAACATCATCAAGCATTGTATTTATTGTAACTTCTGAATCCCTTGTCTCAGTAATAGCAATACTAACATCATCTTTCAAAAATTTTAGTGATTCCTTTGCTATTTCATTCCTTCTAACTACCTTATAATTTTCATTTTCCGTGAAATCAAATATATTATTCTTAGAGGTAACATTAGATTTAGCCTTACTTTTTAGCACTTCATCCTCATAATAAAAATGCACACCCCCATCTATATCTCTATACTTTATTTCTGATCTTAATTCAAATACCCTATTGCCCTTATAAAAGTATACTGTCATAATTACACCATCTTTTTCAGTTTCTTTATTTAAAAATATAGATGGTACCAAATTTTCATTTAATCCTTTGTTATTTAATACTACTTCCATTGCTAAATTTAATAATCTAAGCGAGGTAGTCTTTCCTGCTGCATTAATTCCTATAATAGATATAGTTTGTTGTGTATTTACTGCACTCCAAACTTTATAGACTCCACTACTTTCCATTATCTTATCTGGTGCTGTAAAATCAATATCAAAAGGTTCATTGAAAATTATAATATTATCGAATTTAACCCTTAAAATTTTCATATAATCCCTCCCATATTCTTATTATATCACAATATGGTGTGATTTAAACATTATTTTTGTTTATATTTAATAATCATTTAAACATTATTATGTTTTATACTTTTTCCTTTGATTTTCCATAAGTAGATCTAATCTTTTATACCAATCATATCCCATATGAGCATTTAAAAGTAGAATAATTTCTTCCAATGTCCAAATCTGTATTCTAGGATCCATATTCTTTATGTCTTCGTTTACGTACCCAGTACAGAATAAAACACCCCTATTAATTTTATCATTAATTATTGAATATCCAAAGGCTCTTACAGTCTCCATCGTCAATTTACTTGTCTTATATAGTTTGCATTCAACATATACCTTTTCATTTCCATCTTCCTAGTAAAAGGTTGTAATAAAAATCTTAAAAGATTTTTAACCTCCATTTCTTCAATATTTATAATGTTTCTTATATATTCATCCACCCATTCTCGATAAGGAATTCTAAATCTTGGATATATAATCTCGCCATTATTAACTAACTCTAACCATTCTTCGAAATTGCTATAATCATCAGTATATAATTCTTCATATAACTCCATGATATTCACCCCCATTATTTCGCAATAATAATATTTCTTAAAGTTTGATTCAATCCTAATTATAATTATTACCACTATCCCTATAACTTACATTTAGGGGGACTGTCCCCCTAAATGTAAGTTATTTTTCACCAAAATGAAACCAGAAGCCTAAGCCTCTGGTTCCAGTATATAAATTTTTAGGGGGACTAATTTTTTTTGTAGACTATTTTCCCATTTATTATAGTGTATTGAACATTAGCATTAGTATCTAATGCAGGAATACCATTAAATATAACTAAGTCGGCATCTTTTCCTTTTTCAATGGAGCCTAGTCTATCATCAATGCCCAATATTTTTGCAGGATTTATTGTAAGCATATTGATTACCCTCTCAATATCTCCACCAAATCTAATTACCTCGCCTGCTTGAATTATTATGGCATCGGGTTTAAATATAGGGCCATCTGTCATTATTGCACAAACTACACCTTTTCTATCTAGTTCTATAACACTATATATATCTATTTTCCCACATTCACCAGGGAGTAACAATACTCCTATAGGACCATAAATAACTCCCTTTAGGTTTTTGGAGGCTATAATATCTTCATAAAAATCACTGGCTCCCCAAGCGTGGTCTAATGTAAAATCTATATCGAATTCTTCACAAATTCTAATGATAGTTAGCATATCAAATTGTTCACAATGAACCTTTAAAGGTATTTCCTTTTTTAAAACTCTAGAAACATTTTCAAGGCCTTGATTAAAAGGAGTATTCTTATCCTTTTCTTTTTTTTCCATATATTCTTTTGTCTTTATAAAAGTCTCCCTCAATACATTGGCAATTCCCATACGAGTCATAGGCATTTGATTTCTTTCCCCATAAACTCCTTTAGGATTACCACCAAGGGCAGCCTTTAAGGCTACAGGATTTTTGATGCACATATCTTCTATATTATCGCCATAGGATTTTACAGCACATACCATACCACCTATTACATTCCCACTTCCTGGGGCAATGGCAGAAGTAGTAACTCCAGCTTCAATGGCTCTTTGGAACATAGGAGATTCAGTGTCTATAGAATATATGGATTCCACTTCTGGTGTAGCATTTTTAGTCATTTCATTTAAATCTTGTTCTTCCATATCTGCTCCAAAGCCACTTATATGACTATGGGCATCTATTATTCCAGGGATTACAACTAGGCCTTCTCCATTTATAATTTGCCCTTCAGGTAATTCTAAGGATTCTCCTACATCTACTATTTTCCCATCTTCAATTAGTATATCTCCTTTTTCTATTACCCTGTTTGCTGAAGTAAATATTTTAGCATCCTTAATTACCAGCATGAGCCATCCCTCCTAGCATTTAGGATATTTTTTCCATTAATAAAAGTAGCCTCTACTTTAGCCCTATAGGTTTTAATTGGATTATCACTCCATATTACAATATCTGCATCTTTGCCTATTTCTATAGAACCTATTCTATCATCTACACCAAGTATTTTAGCAGGAATAGAAGTAATCATCTTTAATACATTCTCACTATCAATTCCATTTTTATAACATAATATAGCATTCCATAAAAGTGACTCTTTCCCTGAAGACATATTATCTCCACAGGAGCTAATGGCTATGTCTATTCCATCTTTTATTAGTTTATTAATGCTAGAAAAATCTACATTACCATTTGCAGAAGCCATACCATTGGCTAAATCTCCTAAGATTATACTATATTCATTGGACATAATGCTTCCAGTATTATCTCCTAAACCAAAGGCGCCTGTAAATACAATTTCTGTAGGAAAACTCTTTAATGCAAATTCAATGGCATCCATTTCAGCCTTAGTATTGCAATTAATAAATAAAGGAATTTCCCCGCTAACTATATCTTTTAAAGCTTCAGATTGAATATCAAAATCCCTATCTTCTTTTCTATCATATTCCTCTGCTTTAATTAGAGCCTCTTGTAATAAAGCAATAGCCCCCATTTTAGTCATTGGGCACATATCTCTTTTACCATATAGATTTTTTACATTCTTAGATATTGAAGCTACCATGGCTACCTTTTCCTTAACCAACATTTCATAAGGATGCTTCCCGTAGGTCTTAAATACTGCAGCATATCCACCTAAAACATTAGAAGTTGAAGGAGTTATTCCTGCACTAGTTATCCCATATTCAAAAACCCTTTGAAACATCATATTATCTTGGTCAAAAGCGTAAACTACATTCATTTCTGGAGTAATAGGGTCTGAATGTTCTCCTAAATCATTATCCCTCCAGCCTGGCCCCATGGCCCCCCATACATTAAGGGATTCAATAAAACCTGGAAATACTATCTTACCCTTTGCATCAAATACTTCACAATCTTTAGAAACCGTTAGATTTTTACCTATATCTTTAATAATATTTCCTTCAATTAAAACATCTGTATCTTCTAATATATTTCCTATACCATCATAAACTGTTCCGCCTTTAATTAGAATCATAGGATACCTCCTTAATTCCTATTCAAGTAATCTGCTACAATTAAACCACATTCTAATTGTATACTTACAAGTTTTTTAATAGGTACTACTTCATAATTAATCTCTTTTTCTAAAACTTCACTTAAATTCTTCAATCTTTCTAAGGAAATATTAAAGGCCTCCTGTAAGGCTTCTTTCTTATTAGGATTGTCCTCTTTATTTGCCTCCATTTTTTCTATTTCCATTTCATGGGCTCTAACTAATAGTCCTAAGGATAGCATTTTATAGAATTTAGCCACTAATAAATTGTCAAATTTCTCTGCTACAGTAGCCATCTTAGCAAAATTAGGATCCCCTTCTACCATTTTTCTAGTAGCATCATTGCTACCACCATTAGTAAAAGCTTCTAATGCTAGTTTAAAAGGATTATTATCTGCCATATATTCTTTTGTATTCTTTAGTATTCCTTTAATAAAAGCATCCGTTTCTTCACTAAAGTCTAAACTCTTCAAAACTGCATCTTTTCTAGTAATATCTGCTGGAGATAAATCAGCAATTCTTTTATCATAAAAATAGGGTAATTCAGTTAAAAGGGTGAAAGCGTCACAAACTTCTTTGGCATAATCTGCACTACAAGTTCCAACTTTAATGATTTCTCCAGGATTTTCAGCTCCATACTTTTCTAAATAATCATAGTTTTGTTGTATACCTAAATCTTGATATATAGCATCATCATAAGCCACACAGTAAGGTGCCTCAGGTTCACCTAAATTAAGTGGTATACCTTGTTTTTTAGCTGCATTTCTTAAATCTTCATATATCTCCCTAGCTTCCTTCGATATATACCAGTAGACCCCACCAAAACCAGCATTATGCAATGAATATATAAACTTTGGTTTAATATCATCTATTAAATCCATCATAGCCTTAGTTTCAGGTATGGTGTCATGAAAATGTAATTCCTTATAATCAATAGGAAATGTCCAATCCACTTGCTGATGCCCTACAGGTCTAAAGAAATTTCTAGAATAATTATATAATGTGTAAGGCCCTTTAAACCAATTTTCATTTAATCTTGTCCCATCTCTATCCCAAGATTTAACTATATACCAAGTATAGTCTAATTCATCCCTTAGTTCTTTGTTTTCAGCTAATTCTCTTGTGAAATATTCTAACATCATAGTGCCTATAGGCTCATTAGGATGAGGGCATCCAAACATTAATCCATTCTTAGAACCATTTCCAATTTTTAGGCAATACAAAGGATGATTGTCCCTAGTTCTGCCCATTTCAAATAATTCTACAATATCTGGAAATTCCTCTGCTAATTTTTTGCTACTAGCATCCATTTCTTCTACAGTTAGAAATTCCTTATAATCTGGAATATTATTTATTACATTTTCAAATACTTCCTTCATGTTTCTGCCCCCTTAGATTTTAGCTAATCATATATCTAAAAAGATATATGATTAGCTTTGTAAATCGTAGATTATTTTATATCAGTAAAAGTATATTCTTGCCATCCCCATTTGCCAGCTCCATCTATTGGCAAGTTGATAAATTTATCATTATTAGCATCATAGCTAGCAAATGCTACTATAGGTAAATATGGTAAATCTTCTGCTAATATAGCTTGAGCTTTTTTGTAGTATTCTGCTCTTTCAGCTTGATCTCCAGTAGCAGCACCTTTAGCTAATAAATCATCAAATTCTTTATTGTTATATTCTCCATAATTACTATATTGTCCTGCTCCTAGTCGTTTTTGAAGAGCAGCTGGGTCTGGCCCCATAAAACCACCTTGTAGTTCTAACATAAAGTCTCTATTAACGTCTACCTTTTCAGACCAGGCATTAAATTCATGAACTTGTACTTTTAGCTCTATACCTGCCTTAGCTAAAGTAGCTTCCATCAATTTAGCTGCATCAGGATACCCTCCATCTTCAAATACATCAATAGTAAGTCCACTTACATAATAACCATTGGCATCTTTTGTATATCCTGCATCTTCTAATATTTTTATAGCTCCGTCAATATTAAATTTAGGAGCAATATCTTCACTATTGCTAACCCATTCTATTAATGATGGATACATATTATATTCAGGTTTTTGTATTCCATTAAAAATCTTCTCAGATATTTCTTCTCTATTTATTGCAGTGGCAATAGCCCTTCTTACATTTACATCTTGTAATTTTTCTTCTTTTAAATTAAAAATTATTCTCATAGGAGATGGATATTCATTTAATTGTAATCTAATGTTTCCATTAGCCTGTAGTTCTTCTACATTAGCAGATGGTACAGATTCATATACATCTATATCGCCATTTAATAATGCTTGAATTGCAGTTGCATCATCGGGAATTATAGTAAAGATTAATTTATCTAATTTTGGTGCTCCTTCATGATAATCTGGATTTGCAACTAAAGTAATGCCTTCTCCTTGTTTAAAATCTGAAAGTTTAAATGGCCCAGAACCTATAGGATCTTTTGAAGCTGGATTATCTTCCCAAGGTTGTCCATTATTAAATATATGCTCTGGTAATATAAAGGTTGCGTACCAGCCTAAATCAGCTATAAATGAAACATCTGCTTTATTCATATTAAATACTACGGTATAATCATCTGGTGTATCAATGGAATCTACGATTGCTAGTCTAGAGCTCATATAGTAGCTTGGATTTTCCTTTATAGTATCAAAAGTATATTTTACGTCTTTACTAGTTACTTTTTCCCCATCATGCCATTTTGCATCATCTCTTAGATTAAAAGTAACAGTTTTGCCATCTTCACTTACATCCCAATCTGTGGCTAAGTCTGGAATAATTTGCTTACTTGCATCTAATTTAACTAGCCTATTAAATATATTTTGGACAATAGCATAAGCATAGTCATCTGGTGCAGTATCTGGATTAAAGGACATTGGATCCCCAGTAGTTCTTATTATTAGTACCTTTTCCCCTACATCCTGCCCATTGCCTTCACTTTTCTGTGGTGTATTCCCCTTACCACCACAACCTGCCAATAGACTCATTGTTAATACAATTGTTAAACTTAAATACAATAATCTTTTTTTCACTTTTTACCCTCCTGTCAAATTATTTTATTTTATCGCATGCTACTATATGATCTTTTCCAATATCACGAGTAGCAGGATATTCCTTGAAACATTCTTTTGTTTTTCTAGGACATCTAGGAGCAAAATAGCATCCAGGTCCTGGATTAATAGGTGTTGGTGGTTCTCCTTCAATATTTATTTTTTCCACTATTTCATCTGGATCTATGGAAGCACAATTAGAAATTAGAGCCTGGGTATAGGGATGTTTTGGATTATTAATTATTTCATCACTGTCTCCATATTCCACAATTCTACCAAGATACATAACAGCAACCTTATTGGAAATATATCTAGTTAATGCTATATCATGACTAATAAATATTATGGCTGCATCCTTTTCTCTACTTAATTTTAAAAGCATATTAATAATATCAGCTCTTACAGATACGTCTAACATGGACACAGGCTCATCAGCTATTATAAATTTTGGATCTACTGACATGGCTCTTAGTATGGATATTCTTTGTAATTGTCCACCAGATAATTCATGGGGGTATCTTTTCATAATATCTTCTGCAGGATGAAGTCCGCCAAATTCTAAAGCCTCTATACATAATTTTCTTCTTTCTTCATCATTTTTCCCTATGGAATGAATCTTTAATGGTCTGATTAAAATTTGCTCTATGGTATCCCTTGGAGTAAAAGAATCATAGGGATTTTGAAATATAATCTGTACCAATCTTCTAAAACCTTTTTCATCTTTTTTAATTAATTGACCAGTAGATATATTGTCAATAAATACATCCCCAGCTGTTGGATTTTCTAGTCTAACTAAAATTCTACCTAGTGTAGATTTTCCACATCCTGATTCTCCAATAACCCCTAGTATTTCTCCTTTTCCTAATTCTAGAGAAACCCCATCTACAGCTTTTACCCATTGTTTTTCCTTTAATTTAATTCCATTTTTTATAGGATACCATTTAGATACATTATCTATTTTTATAAAAGAATTCTTTTTTGTCATTTATTTTTCACCTCCATATAGGTGGCAACTTAAGCTTCGTTCATTTTCCATATCTATTTTATTAGGTTTTTTCTTATAACATATATCAGTAGCAGAAGGACATCTAGAAGCAAAAATACAGCCTTCATATTTTTTGGATAAGTCCGGTAAAAAGCCAGGTATTCCTTCTAATTTTTCTCTATCCCCTTTAAGAGATGGGAAAGATGATAATAAACCTTTGGTATATGGATGTAATGGGTTTTTTAGTACATCTTTTACATATCCTATTTCCATTAAATCTCCAGCATACATTATTGCTACTTTATTACAAGAAGTAGCCACTACAGACATATCATGAGTAATCATAATCCTAGTCATATCTAATTCCTTTTCCATTCTAGAAATTTCTTCTAATATTTGACCTTGAGTTACAACATCTAATGCAGTAGTAGCCTCATCCATTATTAAAAGTTTTGGACTATGAATTAGACTTATGGCAATGGACACCCTTTGTAACATACCACCAGATAATTCATAAGGATATAGATTGTATACTCTCTCAGATAAATTTACCATATCTAATAAATAAGAAAATCTATCCATTATTTCTTCTTTACTTGCCTTTGGTTTGTGAACATGGTAAATATCCTCTACCTGAGTTCCTATTCTATGAACAGGAGATAATGAATTCATGGATTTTTGGAAAATTACTGATAATTCCTTCCAACGTATTCCCTTTAGTTCCTCTTCAGATAATTTAGTTAAATCTTTTCCTAAAAAATTAGCAATGC
>DAIMNI010000020.1:15310-22710 GCA_036720245.1 Tissierellia bacterium
TTCAGCACTATTTTCAGGCAATAATCCTAATATTCCCATAGCCAAAGTGGATTTTCCCGAACCAGATTCCCCTACAATACCTAGGGAGTCCCCTTTATATATTTTGAAATTAATATCCTTGACAGCATATACTTTTTTATGTTTATTTACATAGCTTACATTAAAGTTTTTTAAATCTAAAATTGTTTCCATATTTATTCACCCCTTTGATTATTGTGCTTAGGGTTAAGGGCATGGTTTAGTCCATCTCCTAGCAAATAAAATATTGTTACAGTAATAATAATGGCTAGTCCTGCAAAAGTGGCTATCCACCAAGCATTAGTAATATATGGCTTGCCTTCATATATCATTTGCCCCCAGCTTATGATATTAGGGTCTCCTAATCCTAGGAAACTAAGACTGGCTTCTGTAAGTATTGCATTAGACATTCCTACAGTAGTATTAGCTATAACGGGGAATATTCCATTTGGAATAATATATTTAAATAATATTTGTTTTTTTGTCTCTCCCATGGCAGTAGCTGCTTTAACAAAAGTTCTTTCCCTTAAAGACAAAGCTTGTGCCCTCATTAATTTGGCATTGGATGGCCAAGTAGTTATTCCTATAACTATCATTACATTTACAAGGCTATTGCCAAAGAATGCTATAATAAGGAGAATTAAAAAGAAAGTAGGAAGCATCATAAATATATTTATTATCTCGGAAATAAATTGATCTACTTTTCCTCCAAAGAAACCTGCAGCCCCTCCAATTAAAATTCCCAATATTCCAGAGATTAATGCAGAAATAATAGCTACCTTAAGGGAGGTCTTAGTGCCATATATAATCATACTGAAAACATCTTGTCCCATCTTATTAGTTCCTAAAATATGTCCATTTTCCCCAACTTTCTTTAAAATATCATCACCAAATACATATGGATTTTCCGTTGCAATTAAAGGTGCAAACAACACGATTAGTAGTAATAATACGATTCCGTAAATTCCAAATCTAAGCTGCCTATCATTTAAAAAATCATGCTTAGCCTTATTTATAAATTTCTTAAAATTTGTCATAATAGCCCTCCTTAGTACCTAATTCTAGGATCGAATACTGCATATACAATATCTACTATCATCATCATAACTGCAATTGAAATGGACATGATAAGATACATTCCCATTAAAGTAGGATAATCTCTTTGATTAATAGCAGTTAGAACTAGCCTACCAGTACCAGGCCAAGCAAATACAATTTCTATTAAGGATACACCAGTTATTAAATAAGCCATAGATATTCCAAATATAGTAATAGTAGGTAATATGGCATTTTTAAAGATGTATTTATTAAATATTTTTTTCTCATCCATGCCTGTAGCTCTTAAAGTTAATATAAAATCTTCGCTTGTTACTTGGAGAACAGAGGATTTTGCTATTCTAAAATATAGTGGAATCTCAACTAATAATAAGGTTCCTACTGGAAGTATCATATGTTTAATTACGTCTAAAATATATGCTCCACCAGTATAAGACGCTCTTGCATCTGTCATACCATAAGTAGGAAGCCATCCTAATTTAGAGGAAAAAATGATAATTAACATTAATCCCAGCCAAAATGAGGGCATTGAATTCAATATATAAGATAGTCCAGAAAAAATAACATCTATAATAGACCCTTCTCTCCTAGCTGCTATAATACCCATAGCTGTACCTATAATTAAGGATAATATTCCAGCAGTTAGAACCAATAAAATAGTTGCAGGAAGCTTTTCTACAATCATTTTAGATACTGGCCTATTATAAATAATAGATGTGCCTAGATCTCCCTTTACAGTGGTCTTTAAATAATTCACATATTGAACGGGCAAAGGCTTGTCCAATCCATATTTTGCTTCTAAAGCAGCTCTTAATTCCTGATCATCTGTTTCCTTTCCCATAATGGTTTTTATTGGATCCCCAGGAGCTAAGTTAATAATTATAAAATTCAAAGTAAAAACTATTATAATTGTAAGTATCCCTGTTAAAATCCTTTTTCCAATATACTTGCCCACTTTATCCCTCCTATGATTAGTAAATAATGTCTTACATAAAAGCATTAGTTCAATACAGTGAACTTGTTCACTTTTTAGTATTGCTATTATATTATCATCGTATTATAATAATGTCAATATATTTTTTTTAATTAATATCTTGTGAATTGTCGCAATCATTAAATACCATTTCTTTACTAAAGATTGTAAATTTGCTATAATAGCATATTAGAATTAGATATTTTATTCTTAAAGCTATATATGAAAAAGGGGGAAAAGTATGCCAAAACAAAGGTTTTTTAATTTACCTGATGAAAAAAGGGAATATATAATAGATGCTGCATATGATGTTTTTATTGATATGAATTATAAGGATGTGGATATTCGAACTATTACAAAGGCAGCTAATATTTCCATAGGTAGTTTTTATCAGTATTTCTATGATAAAGATGATTTATATTTATATTTAATGAGTAATATAGAAAAAAAGATATATGCGGAAGAAGAGGAAAAATCAACTTATTTTTTAACGAATAACGATATAACCCCCATAGAAGAAATTTGTACTGAAAAGGAAATTAGGTTCAATAAAACATGGTACAATGTGCCTGTTGAGGTTATGATGAAATTTTATTTTGGAGAATACAGTAAAGAATTAAATAGCAGTGTTTTTGATAGGCTTAAAGAATTGCAAGACTCAGGAAGAATCAAAGATTCCGTAGATATTGATTTTGTATTTCACATCTATGCCACATCTATGTTTAATGTTTTAATGTATTTTAGAGAAAAGAATATTATAGATAATAAACAAATACTTGCAATAAAAAAAGAATTCTATAATAATTGGTTTTTAAATGGAATAATAAAATAACTTACATTTAGGGGGACTGTCCCCCTAAATGTAAGTTATTTTACAACACCTTTGATAAAAATTCCCTTGTTCTAGGATTTTGTGGATTTTCAAATAAATCTTTAGCATTATTTTCTTCTATAATTTCTCCATCAGCCATAAATATTACTCTATCAGCTACTTGTCTTGCAAAGGCCATCTCATGGGTTACTACTACCATTGTCATACCTGTTTTAGCTAATTCCTTCATTACATTTAAAACTTCTCCCACCATTTCAGGATCAAGAGCTGATGTAACTTCATCAAAAAGCATAGTTTTTGGATCCATGGCAAGAGATCTAGCGATTGCTATTCTTTGTTTCTGTCCTCCTGATAGGGAATCTGGATATACATCCTTTTTATCTAATAACTCCATAGTTTTAAGAAGTTCGATGGCTTTTTCTTCTGCTTCATCTTTTGTTAGTTTCCCTGTTAAAATAGGGGCTAGACTTATATTTTCCAAAACTGTTTTATGGGGGAAAAGGTAAAAATGTTGAAACACCATTCCTATTTCTTGCCTTATATTGTCTATTTCTTTTCCCAATTTAGCTATGTTTTTATCATTAATATATATGCTTCCAGAGGTGGGTTCTTCTAAATAATTTATACATCTTATAAGGGTACTTTTGCCAGAACCTGAGGGCCCTATTAGTCCAATAACTTCCCCATCTTCTATTTCTAAACTTATATCCTTTAATACATGTTTATCTCCAAAATATTTATTTAGATTCTCTATTTTAATCATTATGTGATAATCTCCTTTCAAACAATCCTATTAGCTGAGACAATGAAAATGTAATAATAAAGTATAGTATGGCTACTATTATTAATGGATTGAAAGGCTGATAACTATCACTTTGTACTATTTGAGATGTATACATTAGATCCGCTACCCCTATTGTTGAAGCTACGGAGGTTTCCTTTATTAAAGTAACGAATTCGTTTCCCAAAGCTGGTAAAATATTTTTTATAGCCTGAGGCAATATTATATATCTCATAGTTTGTCCATCAGATAAGCCTAGACTTTTACTAGCTTCTCTTTGCCCCTTATCTACGGATTGAATTCCAGAGCGGATAATTTCTGCCACATATGCAGCACTATTTAAAGAAACAGCCACTAGGGCAGCTAAAAATCCATCTATATTTACTCCCGTAATTACATAAGAACCAAAATAAACTAAGGCAATTTGTACCATCATAGGTGTTCCACGAATTATCTCGATATATATAGTTGAAATGCCTTTAAAAAGTTTAACTTTTGATAGCTTTAAAAGGCTCAATAAAATTCCCAAGGCAGCTCCTATAATAAGGGATAAAAAAGATATTAATAAAGTTGTTTTAATTCCTATTAAATAATAGTGTTTATATTCTACAAATAGTTTTACTATATTCAAAATTTTGCCCCCTAATTACTAAGTTCATCTGCTTCTATTAACCATTTATCTAATAAACCTTTAGATTTTATATCAGCTAATATTTCATTTAATTTCACAGTCAATTCATCATTTCCTTTTTTTACAGCTATTGCTACACCCCCAGATTCAGAATCTATAACTAAATTATCCACAACCATTAAATTATCATTGGCATTTGCAAAGGATTCAGCAACAGGTAATTCCATAATTGCACAGTCTATTTTTTTAGTCTTTAGATTCATTACTATATCTGGATTTGTACTTAAGCTTTTTATATCAGCATCCTTTATTTGTGTTTGAGCAATTTTCTCTTGAGTTGTACCAATTTGTACTCCTACACTTTTACCTTCTAAATCTTCTAATGTATTAATTTTAAAATCATCTTCCTTATTTACTAATACAGCAAAATTAGCTTCATAATAAATATCGGTAAAGTTTGCTTCCTTCTCCCTTTTAGAATCTGGGTTCATGCCAGCAATTACTATATCTAACATTCCAGTTGATAATCCCCCTAAGAGTTTGTCAAAATCCATATCTTTTATTTCTAATTCTACTCCTAGTTCATCTGCTATATATTTTGCAATTTCAATATCAAAGCCTACAATTTCATCTTTTCCATCTACCATTTTATGAAATTCAAAAGGTGGATAATCTCCACTTGTCCCCAATACCAATTTACCTTTATTCTGAATTCCTTCTAATGTGTATGGTTCAACTTCATTCTTTCCACATGCTACAAATATACTTGATAATACAAGTATAAATACCATTAATAAACTCATTTTCTTTTTCATTTTATACACCTCTCCATAATTTTTTGTAACAAAAAACTCGCCTCTTTATAATATAAGAGACGAGTTATCCCGCGGTACCACTCTAATTGCATTTTAAATAATAAAATCCAACTTTATTCAAATAACGCTTTGAATGCGGAATAGGATACTCACTTATAAGCTTTGTCCTATTCATTTCAGCAACTCTTTTCATTAAGCTTTCTATTTTCTGGCTCTCACCTTACCCAGTTCTCTGTAAAATTTACTTGACATAATTACTCTTTGCATCGTAAATATTTTGAAATTTTTATATTGGGTATAATTATAAGGCTATTTATTTGATTTGTCAAGTTTTTTTTATCGAAAAATCCTATCAATGGACCTAATGCTATTGTTATTATTAACGTACCTAGGCCTATAGGGCCATGGAGCAATAGGGCGATTATTAATCCCAGTACATCGACTACTAATTTTGATACAGAAATTTTTATATTAAACTTTTCTCCCAATGTTACCATAAAATCATCTAAAGAATTAGGTGCTAACCCCAATCTAATATATAATGCAATTCCAAAGGATAGCAGTATAATCCCTAGAGCAAAGCAAAATAACCTTATTAATAAGCCATTTCCTACAATAATCCACCCTATAATATAACACCAAAAATCTGTAAATATTCCTAAAAGCAATGCTGTTATTAGAGTATAAAAGTTAAACTTTCCTTCTCTTAATAATCCATTCATAATAGTAATAATCACCGCTATAATTATGGCAAATGTTCCGATAGATAAACCATAAATCCTGTTTAATGCCACATTTACTGCATCCCATGGTCCAACTCCAAAATCTGCTTTTATAGTTAAAGCAACGCCCAGAGTTAAAATAATTATTCCTATTAGAAATAATAAATATCTCTTTTTATTTGACATACTTCCCATATTAAAAGTTTCTAGTCTTAAATTTTGAGAAATATTCTTTATTATTTTCAATAATATCGTCTAATACTTTTTTTGCTAATCCAGCTGAGGGAATAGTTAGATTTAATGTTAAAGCCCTAAGTGCTTTATCATAATCTCCCTCTAAACAAGCCTCTACAGCCAAAACTTCATATGATTTTTCCATTTCCATTAATCCTTTTTGGAATGTTGGAATTTTACCAACTGCTATTGGCTCTACTCCCTGACTTCCTACATAACATGGCACTTCTACCACTACATCTTCTCTAAAGTTTGAAATTGCACCTTGATTTAATACATTTACAACAAATCTTTCTTTCTTGTTAAATGCAATGGATTTAGCTATATCGATAATATAATTACCATGGACTCCAGTTAATAAAGAATCTTCATCTACAAAACCAGTTTTTATAACTCTTTCACACTCTTCAAACACTTCTTTTTCCCTATGATCCATTACGTAGTTTGCCCTAGTATACTCTGGATTTTCCTTAGCTACCATTTCATCAGGGAAAAAATAATATTGTAAATAAGTTAAAGGTATAAAACCTGGAAAATATTTCACCATTTTTACAATTCCCTTAAAAGTTTCTTCCCAATAAGGATCTGTTTTAATGTCTACATGGTCTATAGTATTTTTATTTCCATTTAAAATATCTTCTACTAATTGAGGCAATAAATCGTTTCCGTCATTATCATATATAGCAGAAAACCATCCAAAATGGTTTAATCCAAAGTAGTCAAAAGTTAAATCCTCATGTTCCCTATCTAAAACTTTTGCTAATGATACTTCCTGTGATATTGGCATATCACAAAGGCATAGGGCCTTAGCTTCAGGAACTGCTCTATTTAAAGCTTCTGATATCATAGATTCCGGATTAGAATAATTTAATATCCAAGCCTCAGGTGCATACTTAACTGCATCTTTCACAATTTCCACCATAGCTGGTATGCTCCTCATGGCAAAAGCAAAACCTCCTGCCCCACAAGTTTCTTGTCCAACTAAACCATATTTTAAAGGAATTTTTTCATCATGTTCCCTTTGTTTTAATCCACCAGGCCTTATCTGAACAAAGAAAAAGTCTGTTTTAGGAAATGCTTTTTCCCTATCAATAGTCCATGAAACCTTAACCTCTGGCAGGTATTTTGCTACTAAAAGCTTAACATATCCTCCCATAGTATCCAGGCGTTCTTTATTTATATCCACTAATACTAACTCTTTTAAAGGAAGCTCATCATTATTTTTAATAAGCCCTTTCACTATTCCCGGTGTATATGTGCTAGCTCCACCTACAATTACAATTTTAAATTTTTTCATTCTGCTCCCTCCATTTTCAAAATTTCTAGAAATCTAAATCT
>DAIMNI010000020.1:22720-31687 GCA_036720245.1 Tissierellia bacterium
AAGTTCTTCATCAATTTCCTTTTTATCATTCTCAAGTAAAAGTTCTTCTTTTTCTATTATCTTAAGGAATGGATAGTACATAATTATGGATGCTATTAATATTAATATTTGAAGCACTGCTGATCTCAGTGATAAATTCATTAGATATCCTTGTAATAGCCATGGTGTATATCCTGGAGATTGTATAAATGCCATAGGTACAAGACCTATTTCAAAAGCCATATATATGAAAAATGACAATATTGTAGGTCCAATAACATAGGGAATAAACATTACTGGATTATAAACTATAGGTGTCCCAAAAGTTACAGGTTCATTTATTCCAAATATAGCTGGTAATATTGAAATTTTCCCAAGGGATTTATATCTTTTAGATTTACTAAATAGCATCAATATCACTAGTCCAATAGTTATGCCAGAACCTGACATTAAGAAGAAATTACTCAAAACGGTTTCAGTAAATACATGTGTTAATGGTTCGCCTGCTCCATAGGCTGCTGCATTTTCTGTAACATTTTGAAGAGCTATTGGTAAAAATATTGGACTTAATGCGGCATCCCCATGTATACCAAACCACCATAAGAGTTGAATCATAAATACTAAAAACATTACTCCCCATACAGTGTCTAAAGATGTTACAAAAGGTGCCATAGCCTTTAGGATTATTTCTGGAACGAGTAGGCCTGTTAGTTTAAATACTCCTATTCTTAAAAATATAAATAATAAGGAATTTACAATCAAGGGTATTATTATTTCAAAACTTTTAGTAACCATATCTGGTACGCCTTTAGGCATCCTTATAATAAATTTCTTTTTATTCAAATATCTTGTTATTTCAACAGAAATTATCGCAACAAATATACCAGGGAACATACCTTTAGCATCTAAAAATGTGGTATCTATCCTTCCATCTATAAGCCCTGAGTTTAAAACTAAAAACATTATAATCGAAGTTAGGCAACTTCCTATAGGATACATTTTATAACTATCAGCTAAAAAATATGCTACAAATAAAGCTGTATATAGTCCCATTAATCCCATTGAGAAATCAAATAAAAGCATTATTACATTTTCATTAGCTGTCATAAATTTAGCATAAGCTGAATTCGGTACCATTTGTACTATATTCATAGCAACCAATGTAAAAGAGCCTATAATTGTTATTGGTAGCAAAGTCAACATGGATCTTTTAACTGCCTGAAGATGCTTTTGTTCTTCCATAAATTTAATCACAGGTTTAAAAAACTTATTTAATTTCTGCATTTTATTATTAAACTCTGACACTAGTATCACTCCTTTATCTTATTTTTCATTAAATTTTTTTTGCGCTAATATAGCTCTTTTTAATATAGTTGCTGCATCCATTTCACCATATTCCATACTGTCAATTAGCATAGTTGCAATTCCTCTTTCTTCAAAGGCCTTTTTTAGCTCATCGTATTTATAATTAACTTGAGGACCAACCATTAGTACATCTATATCATCATCTAAGTGATCCATGTATTCATCAATGGAAGCAACTCTTACTTCAAAATAATCCTGATCTATCTTTTTACTTCCACTAGCCACATCTTCTATTTTTTTAGCCAATATACCAGTTGATAAGCCCATTGCACACATAAGCATTATTTTTATCCTAATCATTTATTACTCCTCCCTTCTATCTTTTTTATATAATTCAATAAATTCTTTTATGAATTCTTTAGCCAATATACAGTTCATCAAATGATCCTGAGCATGTACCAATAATATGTTTATCTCTATCTTTTCACCTTTTGCTTCATTGAACAAAGCCTCACTTTGGATTTTATGAGCCTTTTTAATATTTTCAGAAGCTTCATTATATAAAATATCACTTTGTTCAAAATTGCCCTTTTTTGCTTCTTCTAGGGCCTTAAAATATAATCCCATCCCATCTCCTGCTATTGAAATTATTTGAAATGCTAGTCCTTCTGAATTCATATTATTTTCTCTCCTTTTTAGGTAAATTTACTAGTTCTTCTATAAACTCATCAAAATTTTTTATTTCAATTAGTTTTTTTACTGATTCTCTATTGCCAAGTACCAGCTCTTGAATCAATCTATAAACATTTTTTAACTCTTTATGTTCTCCTTTTTTTAAGGAAAACATGAAAACTATTTGAACATTTTTTTCTGACCATTTCATAGGTTCTTTTAATACTAATACAGATATTCCAGTTTTATAGCCATTAGATTCAATAGAGTGAGGCATGGCTATTAGATTATCAAAAGATGTAGGTGATATTTTTTCTCTTTTAAAAACTAATTCCTTAAAATCTTTTGGCACAAAACCTTTCTGAATCATTTTTTCGCTCATAAACTCAATTACATCATTGGGTTTTTTGAAATCCAAGCCACTATAAAACAAATCTTTATCTACATACTTTTTAATCTGTCTTGTTAACCTTTTTCTTTCTTGCTCATTATCAAAATCATCTATAAATTTTTTTATTTGTAAAACATCCCCATCGGTTAAAGGAGTTGAAATAATTACATTTGGTATATTGGTGCTTTCTGGTAACCTAACTGTAGATATTATCATATCTATATCTTGTCCTTTTATTTTATCTATTTCATAAATTGGAAATGGCCCAATAATCTTTACCTTATGAGAAAATAAATTTTGCAATTTGTTATAAAGCAATTGTTTGTAAGCCATACTAGCATGGGAAACAAGGGCTACTTTTTTAATAGGTTCTTTTGCTTTTTGCCTTTCAACAGCAGCACCAAGATGTATTGCTATATAACCTATTTCATCTTCTCTCATAATCATATTAGTTAATTCATAGAATCTTTTCCTTATAAATACTGCAATTTCAAACAAGTAAGGATAAGAATTTTTTATTTCATCCAAATAAGGATTATTGTAAACTCTATTATGAGAAATTCTTTTTATTAATGAATCAATATGAGAAGATAAATATACCTTCAAATGCTTATCTTCTGTTAAATCTAAATTAAATTCATCTCTTACCCCCTCTAAAAGTAGGCCTACTAAATCCATAGAAGTTTCATTTACATAACCTTGCTCTAATTTAAGATGTTGATGATGTAAAGATGCCTTTTTTAGAGAAATATTTTGAGCCATATTGGCTATTTCTAATTCATTGAAAATTATCCCATATTCTTTGTTTAGATCCTCTGCAATATTTTTAGCTATTTCTACTACTTCTTTAGAATCCACTTTAACATCTAAGTTTTCTTCACTCTCTAAATAAAAGTTTTGCTTCATCCTCTGAACTGACACTGCACAGTGTATTATCAAACTAACTAAGTCTAAATCTGAAAAAACAAAATTACTATCTTCTATATTTTTTAGTAAAATGTTTTTTATTTTAATTAAATTAACCCCTTTTAAATAAGGAGAATAATTGTATAAATCAAGTAAACTTTCAAAAGTTCCATCCATGACCACGCTACATAATAGATACCTTTGATAGATTTCTTCCCCTTCAATAAAAAATCTATTATTTTTCCTAGAAATTTTTAATCCTAGGTGTTTATCTTTAAGGATATTTTTTATTCTTTTTATATCTAATTCTATTGTTTGCTCACTCACAAGCATTTCTTCAGCTAAATAAAATAAATCTACTCCTTCTCTTTGTGCTAGAAGTCTTTCTATAATAAATTTTATTCTTTCTTCAGGTAGAATTGGTACTTTTCCCTGTTCTATAGAGATTAATTTACTAAAAAATTTTTTATCCTTTTCTCTAATTCTATAACCTTTTCCTCTAGAGGATTCTATCCTCAAATTATGTTCTGATATAATTTCATTGATAAGTTTAATATCATCCCTTATGGTCCTATCACTAACATCTAATTTCTTAGAAATCTCTGAGGCCTTGGTCCAACTCATTCTATTAATTAGATATTCTATAATTAATTTATGTCTTTGGAGTAGCGGTATCATAATATTTTGTCCTCCTTATTTACTAATATATATTTTTACGAATACTATGTAAAATAATTAATTTCCTATGGCTAACGGAAAGCATTTATTATTATCTGTAGAAAATGAAAAAGATATAATGGGACAGTGGGGACGGTTCTCGCTGTCCCATTATATTATACTATAAATGTCTATCAAGTGCTTGAGATTACCACACCTTAAGACTAATTTTTTATAATATTATTTGGGAATTTCTTCATTTAATCTCACACAGTCTGACGTTTTATTTTAATTCTTATTATGATATAATAAAATAGGATGGTATAAAATGCCAGGAAGAGCAAGAGAAAAGAGCATTAGTTATTACATATCTAAAAATAAAACAATAATAATAAAAAGAGGTGAATACCATGAAGAATAAAATAATAAGTGTCTTGTTAATATTAATAATGTCATTAAGCTTTACTGTACACGCAAACGCAGCACCATCTTCATGGGCAGAAAAAGAAATTAAAGCAGCAATATCTGAAAATTTAGTGCCCAAAGAATTACAAAAAGATTATAAAAAACCAATTACTAGAGCTGAATTTTGCGGTTTAGCTGTAAATCTTTATGAAAATATATCAGAAGAAGAAATAAAAGAAAGAAAAAGTTTTATAGATTCTAACGATATAAATGTTATGAAGATTGGAGGTTTAGGTATAGTTGAAGGTATTGGAAATAATAAATTTAATCCTAATGGGCACTTGACTCAAGAGCAAGCTGCAGCAATATTATCTAATTTATCAATGGCAATGAACTATTCTTTGAAAGATGGCAATCATGCTTTCGCAGATTCTAAAGAAATATCTAAATGGGCTATAAAAGATGTTCAAAAAGTTAAAGCTTCTGGAATAATGGAAGGTACTTGGACTAATATGTTTAACCCTAAAGGAAATTATACTAGAGAAGAAAGTATAGTAACAATATTAAGATTATATGACAAGATAAATCTTGAAGCACTAACTGAAGAAGATGTATATAATTCAATTATGTCATTGAAAGATGAGTACCCTAATGATATGCCATGGACAAATGATAATTATTATGAATGGAATGGAGGCATTTTCTCAGGAGGTTACGGATGTTTTGGATTCGCTTTTATACTAAGCGATGAAGCATTTGGTCGGGCCCCAGCTAGAAAGACAACAGATTTTGATAATTTAAAAATTGGGGATATAATAAGGATAAATAATGACACTCATTCTGTTGTTGTTACGGGAATAGACGGAGATATTATTACTCTAGCCGAAGGTAATTATGGGTCTTCAATTTATTGGGGTAGAACTAAAACTTTGAAGGAAATTAAGGAAACAGGAGATTATATATTAACAAGATATCTGGAATAGAATATTTGAAGGTAATGTAAAATAAAATGTGCTTAGGAATTTTTCCTTAAAAATAAACTAGTTCCTAAGCACATTTCACTTGTTTTAGGGTCGAAATATCTTCTCAAAAGCCAATCTCTCATTCCCATCTTCCAAATATATTATCCCACAATATTTAAATCCATGATTTTTTAAAAATTTCTGCATTGGCATATTTCCTCTATGAGTATCCACTTTTATACTGTGGATTTTTCTATCTAGGGAGATCTTTTCTATGCTTTTTAAAATTATAGAAGAAATCCCACTTCCTCTATAATTAGAATCCACAGCTAGTCTATGTATTGTAGTATATTCTCCATGACTTAGCCATTCTCCATTATAAATAGTCCCCATCAAAAATCACTGCCACAGTTCCAAGAATTTTCCCATTATCTACTAAGGCATAGGAATTTCCATTGTCTATATCCTCGTTTATGGTATCTATATTTGGGTAATTGTTTTGCCACTGATCAATTCCCTGTTCTTTAAGATAATCTTGTGCTTGTCTTATTATATTCATAATAGGATTTATATCAGATTTTATTGATTTTCTAAATTTCATATTTTTCACCCTTCTAAGTTTTTTGCGACAGCGGGGACGGTTCTCGCTGGCGCACTGGTGCAAGGGGAACAGTCCATAGTGTGCTACCAAGTTATGGTACAATTGTCATCCTGAGCATAAGCGAAGGATCCCTAAATGGCAAAGCCATGCATAATAAATTTAGTGTCTATTGAGCTATAAGCAGAACTTCTGAGGATTTTTTATTGGATAATACATATTGATATTCCTTAGAAGACACCTTGATTACATTTCTTTTATATCTTTTTAATAAATCTAGTATTTCATCAACTGTAGGTATTCCATCATCTCTATATGATACTACAATAATTGAATCCTGATATTTATTAAATAAATTATCAAAAGCATTATAGATTTTGTCCTTCTTAATCCACTCACTTTCTCCCCTGCCTTCTAGAGGCAAATGTTTGTAATTATCTAATATATGATTATTCCAATTATCATAATCCATCATTCCTTCAAGAAAATGATAAAAATCTAAATAATCCGTTCCAATTCCTTTAGATGTTATATAAGGTGTATCTATATAAACTAAATCCCATTTCATATTATTAGGTATATTAATGGCATCATAGTTTATAGACTTGCAATTTTTGCCATTATTGAAAACTGCCCTATTGGCCTCCTTTGAAAAATCAATAAAATGTTCTTCAAAAGGCTTATCCCAAGTGGTTTTATTACCAAAACCCCTCTTTACATCTGCTGTTCTAATTTTTAAATTTGCCCTATGAAATAAATTATATGGTCTTTTTGCTATACAGGCTTGAAATAATGAATACCAGGCCAAAGCTTGTTTGTATTCGTCCTCAATCCCTCTTATATTCGTAATTACATAATCCAACCATTGATTTTCTTCTTCTAGATAAAAAATTCCATCGAATTTATCTTGAATAAAAGTAGGATAATTTATATTTTTATCTTTAGTTAATATAAATTGAATATCATCTTTATTTAATTTAGTTTCCTGATTTTCTATTAAGGCCTTTCCAATTATATAATTAAATTTAAGAATATCATTATATATAATCTTTTTACCCTTTCTTTTAAGCATATGAGATACGCTACCTGTACCACCAAAGGCATCTAAGGCACTATTAAAATCTAGAAACTTTATATTTTCCCATATCCAATCAGTAATTTTATATTTTGAGCCCTGAAACCGAGTAGAGGGAAAAGGATAGAACAAATCATAATCCAAAACATCTAAACCAAAGTCCATATGTAATTGTTCTGGTTCTAGTATATTAGCCATTTATATCACCTTTTGTTAAAATTTTAATCCATATATTTATCTATATCTTCAATTGCTTCCAAGTTTGGAGCTACATTTTTATAATCTATATATTCTTTTAAATTAGAATAGGGAACTATTCCATCATCAACCATATCTTTTGTTAAATAATACATCCAATAATCGTCAAATATATTGATGCCTACTTTTGAAAATGGTCCACATCCATTCTTTAAATCTTCTATGCATTTAACTGAGCCAATATTTTTTGTGTTTCCAGACCCAGGTTTATCAGAAGCTATCTTATATTTTTCCTGAACTAAAAACTCAAAATCATATATAACGGAGAGAATTTCATCTAATTCATCTATTGTGTATATTTTTTTCTCATCAATCTTCTTTTTTTGCTTAGAATATATTATACCTAATACAAAATGTTTATCATATTGATTATATGGGTGAGTAATATTCTTTGTTGTCTTTCTATCCCTAAAATAACCAGTAAAAGCTCCCAATGTAAAACCATTTACTTTATTATCTTTGGTTCTATAGCTAGATTTAATATCTAATGCATACATACTCCCATCTGGGCATATAAAGGTAATATCTGGATAATGGTTTTGGTATTCCGCTAACTCCATTCTTAAATTATATCTTTTAGCAAATACTGCAATTATAGGAAATAGCATCAATTCTAATACTTTAGAAATTACCTTAGTATCAGCAGATACTGTATAGATATTTTTAAATACATCAATAAATCCTTTTACTGTCCACTCTTCATTATCTTTTATTTGCAATATATTAATATTATCATTTACTGCTTGTAAAAGTTCCTTCCTAAATAATTCTGCATCCAAAACTACTCCCCATTGTTTCCCAATATATTGTCATCTATGTTTTAGTATATCATATAAATAGATGATATATTGTTATTATACTATAAATTTCTATCAAATGCTTGAAATTACCACACCTTAAGACTAATTTTTTATAATATTATTTGGGAGTTTTTTCATTTAACCTCACGCAGTCTGACGTTTTGTCCGTCTTGTCGACTAAATAGGGTAGAACTAAAACTTTGAAGGAAATTAAAGAAACAGGCGACCATATATTAACAAGATATCCAGAATAGAATATTTGAAGGTAATATAAAATAAAATGTGCTTAGGAATTTTCCCTTAAAAAGAAACTAGTTTCTAAGCATATTTCACTTATTTTAAGGCCGAACAGTTAAAATTTGCTATTTTCAACAGCCTCTAAGTTATTTCTACTTGCTTATGATGATTTTTAACTATAATCCCAAAATATCTTTTCAAAAGCTAATCTTTCATTCCCATCTTCTAAATATATTATTCCGCAATATTCAAAGCCATGATTTTGTAAAAATTTCTGCATTGGCATATTTCCCCTATGAGTATCCACTTTTATACTGTGGATTTTTCTATCTAGAGAGATTTTTTCTATACTTTTTAAAATTAAAGAGGAAATCCCACCTCCTCTATAATTAGAATCTACAGCTAGTCTATGTATTGTGGTATATCCTTCATGACTTAGCCATTTCCCATTATAAATGGTATCATAGGTTTTTTCCCCATCAAAAATTACTGCCACTGTTCCAAGAATTCTCCCATTATCTACTAAGACATAGGAATTCCCATTATCTATGTCTCCATTTATGGTATCCATATTTGGATAATTATTTTGCCACTGATCAATTCCCTGTTCTTTAAGATAATCTTGTGCTTGTTTTATTATATTCATAATAGGATTTATATCGGATTTTATTGATTTTCTAAATTCCATATTTTTCACCCTTCTAAGTTTTTTGCGACAGCGG